>JAHEZG010000052.1 GCA_023251195.1 Chitinophagaceae bacterium
GTTTTGTATCCAAATTCACTTGCGATGGAAATTAATCTGGCGCACTGTTATCTTTTTAAAAACGATTATGCTACCGCAATAAAAATTTACAAAACACATCTGAATGAAAATATTACTGAACAGTTTAGCTGGATAGCGATGATGAAACAGGATTTTGCATTTTTCAAAAACCATCAGTTCGATACAAAAGGGATGGATAAAATAATTGCTGATTTGAAGTTGGAAATTCCTGATGGATATTAAACTATTTGAGTCGTTATTTTTGAATTGGCAGTTCTATTATATTTATAAATATTGAATTAAAGAATAGAAATAAAATAACGGTTACTTATCTTTTAAGAAAGTAAATTTTGATGCCGCAGAATAGAATCTAAAATTTATAAAAAGATTTTATGTATTTGTTTTTACCTTTTATAAAATAATCCAACAATTAAACAATCAAGCCAATTCATTTCTAAATTGACTTGATTGCTTTTAAATAAATCAGAAATTAATTATTGTCTTTATTCAGCAAACTGTTTTTACGGCTGTATAAAAAGTATATAACCAAACCAATTGCCAACCAAACTCCGAGGCGCAACCAGTTGGTCCAACCCAAACCATAAATCATGGCACCGCAAACTATAATTCCTAAAATAGGCACAAGTGGCACCAACGGAGTTTTAAACTCGCGTTTTAATTCAGGATGTTTCACCCGCATGATCCATACACCAACACAAACTAAAATAAAAGCGAACAGTGTTCCGATACTGGTCATATCACCTACAATATCTCCGGGAATAAAGGCAGCAAAAAACCCAACGAAAACAAAAAACAACCAATTGCTTTTGTGTGGAGTTTTAAATTTCGGATGAACGGCAGAAAATATTTTCGGTACCAATCCATCGCGGCTCATGGAATAAAACACACGCGATTGTCCCATCAGCATAACAAGAATCACTGAAGAGAATCCGGCAAGAATGGCTACTGTTACTAACTTGGCTAACCAACCGTAACCGGTCATGTAAGTTTGAATGGCATAAGCAACTGATGCTTCCTTACCCGATGTTCTGAAATCATCAACCGAGGCTACACCTGTTAAAACATACGCGAATAAAATATAAAGCACAGTACAAATGGCAAGCGAACCAAGAATACCGATTGGCATATCCCGCTTCGGATTTTTAGCTTCCTGCGCAGCTGTAGAAACTGCATCGAAACCAATAAATGCAAAGAACACCACACCCGCTGCTCCAAGAATACCAAGTATGCCTCCGTAATTATGACCTACTCCCGCGCTATCAGTGTAAACAGTTGGATCCGGAATAAATGGTGTGTGATTAACCGGATTCATATAACTCCATCCCAACCCGATAAACAACAACACAATTGCAACTTTAGTAATTACAATTATTCCGTTTACGAAAGCTGATTCTTTCATTCCACGGATTAATAGCATCGTTAAAACCAGGATAATAAATAAGGCAGGAATATTCATAATGCCATGTACACCAGACAATGAAGTTTCAAATGGCGAATGGTACCATTCATATGGAATAGAAATTCCAAAAAACTGATTTAAAAATTTATTCAGGTATTCGCTCAACGCAATTCCAACTGTTGCAGCACCAACTGCATATTCTAAAACCAAATCCCAACCAATTATCCATGCTATGAATTCTCCCATTGTTGCATAAGAATAAGTATAAGCACTTCCGGCAATCGGAATCATGCTGGCAAATTCAGCATAACACAACCCTGCAAATGCACATCCCAATCCTGCCACCATAAAGCCATAAGTAACAGATGGACCTGCATTATTTGCAGCTGCTGCTGCAGTTCGTACAAATAAACCGGCACCAATAATTGCACCGATACCCAGTGCAATAAGTGCCCACGCACTTAAGGTTCTTTTTAAAGAATGCTCCGATGTTTCAGTTGTTTCCTGCATCAGCGCAGCGAGTGGTTTCTTAACCCATAATTTGTAAGCCATGAAAAATTGTTTTGATTTTTAAGGGATGAATTTTTTATTTATTAAACAAAAAAAAGAAATCTTTTTTCATTCGGTTTGAAAGATAAAGGAATAATTGAATTTGCAAATTTCTGTTTAATTCTGAACGGTAAACTGTGCCGAACCCGTTAATTATTTTTCCGGTTTTTAAATTCAGAATTGAAAACAGAGAACGGTTATAAAAATACAAACCGCCATAATATTTATTTCGACGATGATTAGCGGCCATTGGTAGTTATTATGTTACCGAAAATTGGAACACCCGATACTTTTGGTGCATACTAAAAACAATGAAAGAAATTCTAATGCTTCTGCTGCTTATAAATTTAAAAACAGTTTCCGGTCAGCGGCATTCAACATCATATACAGGCTTCAGCAAAAACATTTCCTGTTCAGGTATTTCAAATGAAAATAAAAACAGCCGACTGTCCATTTGTTTTTTCAATTCAGCTCTTACTGCCAAAATTGATTTTAAAAATAATTTTCATCCGGAAATATTGACAACTAAAATTGACCGAAAAAAAACTGTACTGCCATTAACCTATCAATCACTATGTTTTACTTTTTCAAGTATAAATTTCAATCTGCAATTTGATTTTGCCTCTACCTTTTTTATTTTGATTCAAAAAAATAAACAATTTCAATTTTTAAACAATCAATCCATATGATGGAATCGTTCGCATTAAAATTTATTTTAATTGTGGTTCTGGCATTTGTTGCACACGATATAAATATTGTTAGTCTTGCAAAGCAAAAAGCACACGAACTAAAATACTTTCGATTAAATCCGGTTGAAAGCATTCAGAAAATTTACCACTCACTTTTTATTCACTAAAATAATTAACCGAAATGAAAAAAAATTTAACCCTTCAATCTTTTGTTTTTGCTGCCCTTTTATTTTTCAGTTCAGCCTCAAAAGCACAGTCGCTATATTTTTGTGAAGCAGTGGATAAAGAAGGTTATGCTGTTAACGAAAGCAACACTTTTATAATTGGAAGTAATGGTGGTTACTTTGATTTGCTGGTGCGATTGCCTTATGAGTTGCGCAGTTACTATGTTAATTATGATATTTATGAAGTAAAAGCCGATGGCTCCGAAATGTTCAGTACCACAGTTAGGCAAGATGCACAACCTGAATGGGAATTTTTTTGGAAGGAAATGACTTTTTACAATGAAGGCACTTATAAAATTTATGTTTACGACGATAATGATTACCTGCTGACTTCTTCAACTGTAAAAGTTAAAAAACAATATTAACCGCTGAATTAATTTTTTGGAAAAAGGGCTGCAATTTGTTGCGGCCTTTTTTATTTTAAAAAATAACTCATATCAATTCACACTTAATTAATATTGTTGCAGCAATAAAAAATTATTCGAATGAATTTTCTGCATAAAACAAATTTCATAAGCCTTGGGCTGATTATACTATTAATGTGGTCGTGTAAAAAAAAGGATTTTTGTGAAGATATAAATACCGCTGCACCGGCCATTGAAGTAAATGCATTAAAAGATTATTTAACTACAAATGGCATTAGCGCCACCGAAGATTCGCGCGGCTTTTTTTATATCATCCGGAATGCAGGAACAGATGAAAAACCAACTATTTGCTCGCGGGTTACTGTACAATATGCAGGAAGATTGGTGGATGGAACTTTATTCGATACTACTTCAAGCGCCACTTTTTTATTGTCTGATTTAATCAGTGGTTGGCAGGAAGGAATTCCATTGATAAAAAAAGGTGGTTCAATTACATTGTACTTACCTCCTACCTTGGGGTACGGATCAGCAACACATGGTTCCATTCCAGGAAGTTCAATACTTATTTTTAATCTGGATTTAAAAGAGGTAGAATAATTTTAAGTTCAATATTTATTTCTTCTTAAAAAAACCGGCAGCTTTCCGAATTGCGAAAACCTGAACCAATCGGATAATAAATTTGGTTGCTTCGTTCTTCACTCCATTTTTTTCGCTTTGAAAAACTCTTGCAAATAGAATTTCGTTCAGCCATTCCATCCAGTTAAATACTTTTTGATTGGTAGCATCAGAAAACGGCAGCGATGGTTTTAAAATCATTTCGGGATAATGATTTCGCAAATCGCGCCATTTATTTTTCAATTGTTTTTCGGTGGAATCAATTTGACTCTTCAGCCGGTTTTTTTCCTGCAATAAAGTTTTATAATCTGTTACAGAAATTTTATCCATTGTTTTCATACATGGTTTTTATAATCTGATTCATAAAAAATTCCTGCACCTTTTTTCGTTGCACAAACAACAACATAAACTCAATCAGGTACACGCCTGCAACAATTAAGTACCCAGCATAAACACTATTTAATAAATGATTGAGATAAGCACCGGCAACAATTGAAACAGCAATCAGCACAAATGCTAAAACCACAATTAAAATAATAAGTGTAAACATGACGCCGAATACACGCGCAATTTTTTCGGTGGCTTCAATTTTTACCAACTCAATTCGCGATTCAACATATTCGGTTGCGAGACCTTTCAGTTCTTCCCAATGCTCTTTTGCTTCTTCAGCCATAATTATTTTTTTAAGAATTATTGTTTGATGATGGTTCGCTTTTTCCGGTTAAGTCTTCCACTACTTGTCTTCCTTTATCAATCACATCGCCAAATTCTTTTTTCACTTTCTCAGCAGTGTCTTTCAGGTCGCTCAGCATTTCTTCTTTTTTATCAGAAGTTAAAAACCAGGCTACGGCTCCGCCAACAGCAGCACCAACCAAAAGCGCTGCAATCATTTTATTTGAATCTTTCATTTTGAAAATGTTTCTATCAATATTAATACATTCAACAAGATTGTTGCAATGACTTTTGTTTACTTTGTAAAAATATTTTTCAGCAATGATTCACGAACAAAATTTATTCCCCGGAAAAAGCCGGCAGTTTATTGTCATATTTATTATCACCGGATTATTTATTTTTCTGTTATACAGTCTGAGCAATTTCATCACTGCATTTTTAGGTGCACTGATTTTTTATGTGCTGTTCCGAAAATTCATGAACACATTAATTCATAAATACCATTGGAAGAAATGGCTTGCAGCTACTTTAATTATTCTCATTTCGTTTTTAGTAATTGTGGTTCCGTCGTTCGGATTGATATATGTATTGTTCAGCAAGGTGCAATCAATACTTGCCAATCCAACTGATGTGGCGCTCGGTTATCATACTTTAATTAACAAATTAAATGAAGCTGCCGGCAGAGAAATTATAACAAACAACACAATTGTTGACTTTTCAAAATCAATTGCCAATCAGGTTCCGGGAATATTAAATTCCGCTTTGGATTTATTCGGAAGTATGCTGATGCTTTATTTTTTATTGTATAATCTGTTAGTGAACACGGGCGACATTGAAAGAAAAATATTTCGCTACTTACCTTTCAGTAAACATGGAATTGACATACTCACAAAAGAATTGCGTTCGATGACTTATGCAAATGCAATTGCGGTTCCTGCTATTGCACTGTGTCAGGGAATTATTGCCTCGATTGGTTTCTGGATTTTTGGCTTAACAGATCCATTGTTTTGGGGAATCATGTGCGGATGTACCAGTGTAATTCCGATAATCGGGGGTGGATTAATCTGGATACCGGCAGGAATTTATCTTTTATCAACCGGCGAAAACTGGCAGGGAATCGGACTGCTTGCCTACAGCGGTTTAATTATTTCAACAGTAGATAATTTACTTCGGTTTCTTTTTGCAAGATGGTTTGCCGATGTGCATCCCATCATCACCATTCTCGGTGTAATCATCGGATTAAAATGGTTCGGATTGCCGGGATTGGTTTTTGGTCCGCTCGTGATTTCCTACTTCTTTTTATTGTTGAAAATTTATAAGGAAGAATTTATTAGTAGTGAATAGAATGCAGGGAAGGGGGAATGAAAAGTGTGTGAAGGGATGTTAAATTTGTTATGCAATAAAATGAGTGATGAATTATACAAAATGCCACAAACCGTTTGTTCCGCTTGGGCGGAATTGTTCCATTACAAATGGAACATACTTAATGCGACTCGACTTCAAGTCGAGCCAAACTGGCACTTTAGATAATTCCAATTACGGTTGCTGTGATCATGTGGATATTATTGTCAATTCAGGTGGGTGCATACCGGTTCACCGAGAAGAAGAAATACCTGAAAAGAAGACAATTTCTGAAGCTATAAAAGTTTATCCTAACCCTACTGCCGGAAATTTTTATATAGAGGGTTTTAATTCAGCTGAAAGCAAAGATGCCAATCTTGTCATCAGTAATGTAACAGGCCAAATTATATACAGTGGAAAACTGAACCTGAAACACGGAGCATGGAAGTACGAGGGAGAACTGAAGCATTCAGGAATATATCTAATCCGAATTAATACAGATGATAATGTTTACCGAAGTAATATTATTTCAATAAAAGATTAACCGATGAAAAAAATCCTTTTCATTTTTAGTTTTTCATTTTTAGTTTTTCATTCTAAAGCACAGAACCCTCAATATTATAAATGGAAAGGATTTAACCCAGGAATTTTTTGTAATGACACGACGATGCAGGATTGTGCTGTTTTGAATTTTGAGGCAGATACTCTTAGAGATATGCTTTGGATATTTGGTCAATTTCAAGGTATTGGCAATATTAATTGTCCATACATTGTAGGGTATCAAGATGGTCAGTTTATAACTATTCCAGATACTTTTTCTGGTTGGGGAGATTCGAATGATTATTTGTTCTATCAAGGAAACTTAGTTGGATGCTTACAAGGAGGAGTTTGGTCGTATGATATGAACACACATCAATTCACGACCATTGGCATCTTTCCATCTTCAATTTATACAGGAGGAATGTGCCTTGCAGAATACCATGGCAATTTATATGTAGGAGGACAGTTTTATTCCATTAAGGGCCCAACAGGCGGATGGATTAGTGCGGCAGGAGTAGCAAAGTGGGATGGCACAAGTTGGAGTGCTCTCGGTGGCGGTTTGGATGGAGCGGGACCACCTTATGTAACTGATATGGTTGTTTATCAGAATAAATTAATAATAGGCGGAGAGAATTTTTTATTAAGCGGAGTAAACGATGGCTGGAACATAGTGCAGTGGAATGATACTACGCTGAGTGATATGTGTTCGGGGGCGCAGGGAGTAGGTCCTGGCACAAATAAACTCGGCGGTAATCACTGGGCAAGTACCGTTAGGGATATGGAAGTTTTTCAGGATAAACTATACATCATTGGTGGTTTTGATTCTATCTGCGGCATACCCGGTCACATGGCTTATTGGGATGGTATGAATTGGACGGGAACAAGTTATCAATACATGACCGAGTATTTTTTTAAATCCTTCCTTGATAACCTGATCATATTTACTGCTTATGATGGACCACATTTAGATTGGTGGAAAAATGATCAATCTTATTTCGGTTCACAAATAAACAATGGCGGAATAAAAGCGATGGAAACTTTTCATGATACTTTATTTGCAGGAGGAGTATTTTATGATTCTAATTCAGATTCAATACCAACTTTCAGATTAGCAAGATTGGTTTATGACAGCACCGGAACAGGTATTGGAATAAACCAGTTAACATTTAATAGTGAACAGATAACAGTTTATCCAAATCCGGTTGATGAAAAACTGTTCATCTACAGGATTAGCAATAATAATCAGGCATCCATTCAGTTGTTCAATTACACAGGGCAAATGGTTTATGAAAATGCAAATTTTAAATATGCATCAATTGATACTCGGCAGTTGAGTAATGGAATTTATTTTCTTCGGTATTCAACTGATAATTATTTTTCCTCAGCAAAGTTTGTTGTGCAGCATTAAGTTGTTTCAAGCAAAAACATATTACTCCGTGCCGGAGAAAATCATTTTACTGAGTCAGCTCCATATTCGCAAGGCATGTACCTGTTGCAGGTGCGAACAAAGAGTGATGTTAGGAATGTTAAGTTTGTTGTGCAATAAAATACCTGTCCGTCTCCGGAGGAAGGTATAAAATATACAGCCAGACTGAACCGCTTAAAGCAACCGTGTCCTTCACTGCTCAAAGCCACTGGCGGCGGGAGACACGGGCGAGGGCAAATAGAATTTATAACAAGTGAACAGTAAACAGTAGCCAGCAAACAACTGAAATAAGATCAGCAAACTGCCTACTGCAAACTGCCTACTGGCTTTCGTTCCACCGGAATGTATTCACAGGCAATCCTGATAAATCTAAAATTCGGTCAACTACTGTTGCCGCTAATTCTTCAAAAGATTTTGGTTGCGAATAAAAGGATGGTGTAGCGGGGCAAATAATTCCACCGGCTTCTGTAACAGTTTTCATATTGTTGATGTGAATGAGATTGTAAGGAGTATCGCGCACCACCAGAATTAATTTTCTTCTCTCCTTCAAAATCACATCAGCAGCGCGTGTAATTAAATCATCAGAAGTTCCGGCGGCAATTCTTCCCAAGGTTCCCATTGAACACGGACACACTATCATGGTTTCGTATCTTGCTGAACCACTGGCAAACGGCGCCATGAAATCATTCTTTGCATAAAAAGTGAAATTGAAATTTTCGTAATCGTTGTTTCCTAATTCGTGCTGCCAAACTGTTTTCGCATTTTCACTCATCACCACTCCAATTGTTTCAATGTTTTCGTTCAGCTTCGAAAGTTTATTAAACAACACTTTTGCATAAATGCTGCCGCTTGCTCCTGTAACAGCTACTATGATTTTTTTCTTTTCCATGCTCCGCCAAAAATAGGTTTAAGAATTTCATGCACTCAATTTCAAAAATATATTTAGCAGAAAATCATAAATTTGTAAATTATGAAAAATGATAAAAAAGAAGAAAATAAAAATCAGGTGAACGAGCCGTCTGAGATTTATTCATTTCAAAAACCAGAATCAAACAACACGATTCAATTTTTTTCTTCTTTAAATGAAATGGGTGAATACCAACTGAAAAAAATGGCAGCTATGTCACATGCCGAATTGATGAATCAACTGAATGTGTTAAGAAAAATTGCATTTAAAGAATTTTTAGATTCCAATGGAAATTGGTTGCCGGTTAAAAAGGTTTTAAGAATAACAAAACCGAAAATAAATGAGTGAAGCAGATCAGTTTGAAGAGATAATTAAAGCACTTACAAAATTTCAGGTTGAATTTATGGTTGCCGGAGGATATGCCGTAAATTTTCATGGTTTTAACAGGACCACCGGAGATATTGATATTTGGGTGAAACCAATAAATACAAATAAGCAAAAAATTGTTGCCGCTATACTTTCCTTAAATTTTTCACCGGAAAATATTTCGGAAGTATTGAATTTAGATTTTGAAAAACCATTTGCATTTAAATTGGGAAATGAACCGGTTGACATTGATATTTTCAATTTCATTACAGGTGTAAAATATATTGATGCTGAAAAAAATATGATAGCATACAGTTATTCTGAATCGTTGATTGTAAACTATATTCACTTGACAGATTTAGTTGTAAATAAAATTCTTACGGGTCGACCGAAGGATAAATTAGATGTTATTGAGTTGCAAAATATTTTGCGATTTAAAAAGTAGCAGGAATTCATTTTCAATACTTTCAATTTTTGGAATTATTTTTGGCATTAAGCGTTCACACAAAAAACGAATCATGAAAAAATTAACAGGACTACTTTTAATTATCACACTTTCAATTGCCGCTCATTCTTGTTCGTTTGCTCAAACAGCAGAAATAAAATGGATGACACTGCAGGAAGCTGAAGCAGCCATGAAAAAGAAACCTAAAAAATTGTTTGTAGATATTTATACCGGATGGTGTGGATGGTGCAAGCGCTTAGATGCCACCACTTATAAAGATCCGGCGGTTGTTGAATACATCAATAAAAATTTTTATTCAGTAAAACTGGATGCTGAAACAAAAGAAACCATTACTTACCAGGGAAAAAGTTATGATTTTGATGCATCTCGGAAAATAAACCTGGTGGCCTCGTTATTTATGGGAGCAAGCAGCGGATATCCAACACTTACTTACCTTGATGAAAATTTAAAAGTATTAACAGTAAATCCGGGTTATGTTGAAGCTCCGATGTTTTTAAAAACATTGAAATACTATGGCGATAATTATTACCTGAACATGGATGTAAATACCTACTTAACAACTGTGGGAAAATAGCAGTGTCAAACTTTTAAATTAAATCCCCGACCATTTATTTGTGCCGGGGGTTTTGTTTTTTATGGCTTATCGGTTCGTTGGTTATTTTTGAACCCAATCAATCATGCCAATACTCGATTCAAAAAAACATATTCAGAAAGGAATTTCGTTAAGCGACAAAAATTTTATAACCAAACTCGCTTTAAATTTTCGTTTGTCAGTTTATCTCAATACCGACCAGTTAGCATATTGTGTAACAGATGTGTTAAGCCGGAAACTGCTGCATCTGCAATCTTATAATTTTTTCAATGTGCTTGGTAAGGAAGAATACAACAGCACACTGCGCCAAATGATTGCCAGCGACGATTTGCTTTCACTACCTTATGGAAAAATTCACATTCATATTTTATCAGACTGCTTTACACTCATTCCGGAAAAATTGCTTGATGAATCGAAGAAAACAGAATTGCTTGCTTTCAATCAACAGAATATTTCTTCCTGCAATGTAAAAAGCGAACCCATCAATAAAACAGAAACCGTTTTGGTCTATGGAATGGATGCAGATACTGAAAAGATTCTAACAGATTATTTTCCAATTGCAAAAATTAATCACTCCTCTTCTTCATTGATTGAAACCTGGATTACTCAGAATGCAGATGGCGAAGTGTTACACTGTTATGTTCAGGCTTCCTCAATTCAAATTGCTTTTATAAAAAATGCGCAGTTGAAATTCTTCAATCTATATCAATACAAAACTCCCGAAGATTTTATTTACTACCTGATGAATGTGGTGAATCATTTATCGCTTGATCAGGATAAAATTTCATTCCAGTTTTCAGGAGAAGTGGTTCCGGATTCTGCCATATACAAACTGGCCTATAAATATTTGCGTAACATTCAATTTTCGCAGCGACCATCGTGGGTGCAGTGTACAACCGAGATGAATTTTCCCGGGCATTTTTATTTTAATTTATTCTGCGCCGAATCATGAGAGTAATCAGCGGAAAATTTAAGAGCCGTCCATTTCACCCTCCGCAAAATATTCCAACCCGACCCACTACCGATTTTGCAAAGACCGGTTTGTTCAACATTCTCACAAACAATTTTGAATTTACTGAAGTAAGTTTTCTCGATTTATTTGCAGGCACCGGAAGCTTGAGTTATGAATTTGCCAGTCGCGGATGCGAACGAATAGTTTCAGTTGAACGGGATAACAAGTGTGCTGATTTTATAAATAAAATGAAAAAAGAATGGAACCTTCCGATTGATTTGCTCAAGATGGATGTTTTTCGCTTCATAAATTCATGCACAGAAAAATTTGATTTGGTATTTGCAGGACCACCTTATGCCTTAGAAAACATTGATGAGTTGCCTGAATTAATTCTGACGACAAAAAAATTACTGAAGCCCGATGGCTGGTTTATTTTAGAAACTTCACCAAAACATTTATTCAACACCCATCCGAATTTAGTACGATTAAAAATTTATGGCGAAACACATTTTCATATTTTCACTGCTGAACCAGTTCCAATAAAAAAACCTGAAACATGAAAACTGCAGTTTTTCCGGGATCGTTTGATCCGTTTACAATTGGTCACGAAGACATTATCCGGCGTGCGCTCCCGCTGTTTGATCATTTGATTGTTGCCATTGGTTACAACTCGGCAAAAAAAAGCATGTTCGATTACGAAGTGCGACTGAAATGGATTGATGAAATATTTGCTGATGAAAAAAAAATAACAGTTGAAGCATTCGAAGGTTTGACCGTTGACTTCTGCATCGAACGCAAAGCCCAATATATTTTGCGAGGTCTTCGCTCTTCAGTTGATTTTGAATTTGAAAAGGCTATCGGACAAATGAATCAGTCATTGCAACCTTCACTTGAAACCCTGGTGTTGCTTTGTCGGCCCGAACACACGCACATCAACAGCACCATTATACGCGATATTATTTTACACAAGGGCGATGTGAGTGCCTATGTTCCGAAAGTGGTGAGTAATTATTTGAAAGGAATTTAATCCATTAAAAATTTTTACCGGCTGTATTATGGTTCTATCATTCTCACCTATGTTTGCCGCAACAACTTTAAAATGAAAACCAAGGAACAAAAAATCATTGAGTTTGACATAAATGCCCCTGCAACTCACGACTCAAATATTTACGGCCTGCCATTTACAGAACAAGAATCTTCAATTGTTATTATTCCGGTTCCGTGGGAAGTAACAGTATCTTATAAAAGCGGAACGGCACGGGCACCCGAAGCCATTAAAAAGGCTAGTTTGCAAGTTGATTTGTTCGATGCTGATGTGAAGGATGCGTGGAAAAACGGAATTTTTTTACTTCCAATAAATAAGAAGTGGAAACTTGAGGCAAAGCAATTACGAAAAAAAGCAGAGCGTGTTATTGATTGTTTAAGTACAGGAAAAAAAGGCAAGTCAGCCGAGTTAAAAAAATTAACCAAAGAAATAAATGAAGCCGGAATCAATTTAAAAAATTGGGTGAAAAATCAGGCGCTTACACAAATTAACAACGGCAAACTCCCTGCACTTTTAGGCGGTGATCACAGTACCCCTTTAGGATTTCTGGAAGCTTTGGCCGAAAAAAATCCATCGTTCGGTATTTTGCAAATTGATGCACATTGCGATTTACGAAAAGCATACGAAGGGTTTACTTATTCTCATGCTTCCATCATGTACAATGCTTTGCAAATAAAACAAATCACCAGGCTGGTTCAGGTTGGCATTCGGGATTTTTGTCAAGTGGAAATGGATGTAGCAAAACAAGAAGGCGAACGGATTAAAATATTTTTTGATCACGAGATTAAGCGCAGTTTGTTTGAAGGATATAACTGGAAAAATATTTGCGATGCTATTATTAATTCATTGCCTGAAAATGTATACATCAGTTTTGATATTGATGGCCTGGAACCATCTCTTTGCCCGAACACAGGCACCCCTGTGGCAGGAGGTTTAAATTTTGAACAAGCCATTTACTTAATATGGAAATTAGCCACCAGTGGAAAAAAAATCATTGGTTTTGATTTGAACGAAGTTGCACCAAAAGCAGATGAATGGGATGCCAATGTTGGTGCACGACTATTATATAAACTCTGCAACTTAATGGCCTTGAGCCAAACAACGAGAAAAATTGATTTATCAGCATTAGAAAATAAATGGACCGTTGAAAAAGAAATGGCCGATTAATTTTTCATTTGCAAAAAATTTCAACAGAAAAAATTGTTTGTTAAAATTTTCACCACTTATATTTGGAAAAAACCTGAAATAAAAATGAACAAAATTCAAGAATCAGTTTTGATTGAAGAGTATAACATTGCTATTGACGGATCAAGCGTAATTGTTCACAATGATGACTGGCATACATTTGAAGAAGTTATCAGACAATTAAAAAGAGCCATTCATTGCTCAAACCAGCGTGCCGAAGCAATTGCAATTGAAATTCATACTCTTGGAAAAGCAAAAGTGTATTCAGGTTCAATGGAAGATTGCCTTTATATAAGTGCAGTTTTAGAAGAAATTGATTTGCTGACTTCTGTTGAAGCTTAAAATTAAATTGTTATTCCTGCTTTTTATTAATTGCGATAAATAAATTCAAATGCATCCGGTACTTTCTATTCAATTTCAATACAGCCTTCAAATACTTTTTCGACTGGACCTGTCAAAAAAATATTTTTAAATACGCCTTCTTTAAATTCTCCTGCAACTTTTAAATTACCTCCGACGGCTTTGATTCTTATATCAAACAAACCCGTCGCCGGATTTCCATTTGTAAACCGATGAAAAAGGGCAACCGCTACAGTGCCTGTTCCACACGCAAGGGTTTCATCTTCCACTCCCCGCTCATATGTACGCATGTAAATTTTATCACTTACTTGTTCAGTAAAATTCACATTAATTCCTTCTGTAATAAATTGCTTGCTGTATCTGATACTCTGCCCTTCCTTCTTAATGTCAATCTCAAATAAGTTTGAAACACTTTTAACAAAATGCGGCGAACCTGTGTCAATTACCAATGTATTTCCGAGGAAACTCCAATTGGCAACATCGGCCATACTCACTTCCACATTTGCATCATGTTGAATTCTTGCAGTATGCATTCCATCAAATGCTAAAAATTCGGCCTTCTCTGATTGAATAATTTTTTCGTCGATTGCATATCTGAAACCACACCTTGCACCATTGCCGCACATACTGCCGATATTTCCATCTGAATTAAAATAAATCATTTCGTAATCAGCCTTGCTGTGCTCATTAATTACAATCAATCCATCAGCCCCGATTCCAAAATGGCGATTACATATTTTTT
Organism: Chitinophagaceae bacterium; assembly: GCA_023251195.1. Lineage (GTDB taxonomy): Bacteria > Bacteroidota > Bacteroidia > Chitinophagales > UBA10324 > UBA10324. The sequence goes on from JAHEZG010000052.1 coordinate 14,457, forward strand.
TTATCTGTGAATTATCAATCTTTTCTAAAGGTGTATTTTTAATTATAATAAAATCGTTGCCTGCTCCTTGATACTTACTGAAATTTAGCTTCATGTTTTGGTTTTGAATCCTTCTGATTTTAAAATAATTTTGAATTTACATGACAACAATTTTTTGGTTTCACAAAATAAAAAGATAAAAAGTTTCGTTCATCGGCATATAATTTGCAAAAACAGTTTTACAAATTTCATAAAAATTAATCATCTAAAACATAAATCATTTTTAAAAATGAACATGAGAAATTTAAGTTCCACCATTTTAGTCGCAATAGTAAGTTCTGTAATTACTGTTGCCGCCATTGGTTTTTACAATGGAGATTTTGATTCTGCCACCCATTTTAAAAATCAACAAACTGCTGCCCGACTCGCTCGTTTTACCAATGCCAATTTGTACACGAGTGGCAATCTTGATTTTACTTATGCTGCAGCAATGACCACTCCTGCCGTGGTTCACATTAAAACCACATACATTCCTAAAAATGTTTCAAACCGTGGATACAACTACGACCCTTTCAGAGATTTTTTCGGAAACGGATTTGGATACCCGGATCCCTATCACAATCAACCATCCGAATCATCAGGTTCAGGTGTAATTATTTCTGACGACGGATACATTGTAACTAATAATCATGTGGTGGAAGATGGTGATAAATTCACTGTTATCTTATCCGATAAAAACGAATACGAGGCTATAGTTATCGGAACTGATCCATCAACTGATTTAGCGGTTGTAAAAATTGAAGCTAAAAATCTTCCTTTTATTCTTTTTGGAAATT
>JAHEZG010000053.1 GCA_023251195.1 Chitinophagaceae bacterium
GGTGCACCTGAATACAGGTTCTTTTCCTGCCAGTGCAACCGCACATTCGGGCACCTGGATGTCGCGCTATAGTGGACATTTTTGCGCCGACCCTTCAACCCAGGCTTTAATTACTCCTGTGATTGATTATTCAGGACTAACTACTAATGATACTGCATCTGTTTCACTGTGGGTTTATCGCGACAATACTTCAACAGCCGGTGATAGTTTAACTGTTTTTGTAAATACAATTGCAGATGTTATAGGCGCCACAAGGTTAGGGGCAATTGCACAATCAATAACTGTAAATCTTCCTGATACCGCTGCATCAATAGGATGGTATCAATATACTTTTCAGATTCCTCAATCCTATAATACTGCTACTAATTACATTCTGTTCAATGGCACTGGTCATATTGGAAATAATATTTTTACGGATGATGTGCAATGGACTTCTTATCCTCCACAATGTACAGGCACCCCAACAATCGGAACTGTTGGTGCTAATCCACTTTTGATTTGTGGTGGAAGCGGGACAACTACATTTACATTAACCGGTCAAACAACAGGAGCATCCGGAATTTCAATTGTTTGGCAAAGTTCTTCAACCTCTACCGGGCCCTGGAACGATGTGGCCAATGATGTAGCTACTTATACATCAGCCGCCTTAACTACAACAACCTATTTTCGTTGTTACATCAGTTGTTCAAATTCTTCAAGCGCCGATACTTCAGCGGTTACTACTATAACTGTAAGCTCATCTCCATTACCTGTTTTAACAATTGCTCCAAACGGAGGAGCAACTTATTGCAATGGTGGAACACCGGCTATACTTTCTGTTTCAGGTGCCACCACATATGTTTGGAGCCCATCAGCTGGTTTAGATGTTTCAACTGGAGATCTTGTTTTTGCTACTCCAACCGCCCCGACTAATTATACAGTTACAGGTAGCGATGCTTCAGGCTGTGAAGCTACTGCAACAGTAAATGTAAATGTTGCCAATGGCCCAATCATTAATCCGACTTCATCGACAGATACTGCTTGTACAGGAAGCACTGTAACTTTAAATGCTGGTGGTGGTGGCGGCGGCGGCGGAAACACATATACTTGGAATCCTGGAGCTGTTACAGGAAATAATGTACAAGTAAATCCAACCGCCACAACAACATATACATTGACGGCAACAAGCGGTTTCAGCGGATGCTCTACAATAGATACTTCATTAGTAATAGTGATTACACAAGATGTAACGGCAAACTTTAGCTACACCATGAATGGCAACACTGTTTTATTTCATGATAGTTCCTTTAATGCGTCAAGCTGGTCGTGGAGTTTTGGTGATGGAAACGGAAGCACAAATCAAAATCCGATTTATACTTTTAGCGGTACAGGTGCTTACATAGTTACCTTAATAGTTACAAGTGCCGGTTGCCCGGGGGGAGATACCATTCAAATACAATTATCGGTTTTTCCAAATCGCATCAAAGAGATAATAAACAGCAATCAACTTTTAATTTATCCGAATCCGGTAACTGATAATTTATTACACATCAATTTTGTATTGAAAGGTGGTACAGGAGCGTTGTCTGTTGTTAATTCATTGGGGCAGGTTGTTGCTACAAGGAATTTTATTGCTAACAATAACAAGCAAATGAATGAAACAATTAACCTGTTGGAATTTGCATCCGGAATTTATGAAATCATACTGACTGATGGTGATAGTCATAGCAGCGTAAGATTTGTGAAACACTAATCGGATTGAATATCAATTGATGGTAAAAAAGACTTATCATTGAAATTGAAATGAAGAAAACTCTTCTGTTATTATTTGCATTTGCATTTTGTTTGAATCCAAGGGCTTCATTTGCTTCGCATATAGTTGGGGGAGAGTTAACTTATAAATACCTTGGGAGCAATGTTTATCAAATAAAATTAGAGCTGTACCGCGATTGCAGTGCAGCCACCAATTTTGATAACCCGATTACTATTTATTTTTTCAACTCCACCACACTTGCGCTAATCGATTCAATTGATGTTACATTTCCCAGCCCGATTTCGATACCCAATAACACAGGGAATATTTGTTTAACAAGCCCGCCGAATCTTTGTGTGCAGGAGGCAATTTATACTACTAATAAATTGTTGCCACCATTAGCAGGAGGTTATACTATTGTTTATCAGCGATGCTGCAGAAATGCAACCATATTAAATGTAACCAACCCTAATACTTATGGCGCAACTTATATGGCCACAATACCGGGGTCAGCTGTTGCGATTGGAAACAGTAGTCCGAAGTTTACTAATTTTCCACCAACATGTATTTGTGTTAATGAGCCATTGGTTTTTGATCATTCAGCAACTGATATTGATGGTGATCAATTAGTTTATAGTTTTTTTAATCCGTTCAATGGGGGTGGTCAGGGCAATCCAACTCCATCGCCCGCTTCGCCTCCCCCCTATTCTCCAATTCCATTTTCAGGAGGCTATGCATTTAATAATCCGGTAGGAGGATCACCACAAGTTTCATTAAATACAGTCACTGGTGTGCTTACCGGTGTTCCGAATACACTTGGACAATTTATTGTAGGTGTTTGTGTTAAAGAATATCGCAACGGAATTTTATTAAGCACGCATTACCGCGATTTTCAATTCAATGTTGTTCAATGTATCCAAAATGTAAATGCCATTATTCCTCCGGCTTTTTCAGTATGCAAAAGCTCGCCTCTTACATTTTCCAATACCAGCACAGGAGCCACTTATTACCACTGGGATTTTGGAGTTGCAGGAAATGCCGATACTTCTAATTTATTTTCGCCAACATATACCTATAATACACCCGGAACCTATACTGTGAAACTGATTGTGAATATGGGTTATCCATGTGCGGATACAGCAACCACTATAGTTACTGTTAATCCAATTCCAACTGCCACACCTTCCAACAATAGTCCATTGTGCGTTGGTTCTACTATAAATTTAAATGCTGTTGCGGTGGTTGGAGCCACTTATGCATGGACGGGGCCAAATGGATTTTCTTCTTCATTGCAAAATCCTGTAATTGCAAATGCTACACTTGCTAACGCAGGAGTTTATCATTTAGCCGTAACTGCTCTTGGATGCACAAGTACCAATGCCGGAAACACTACAGTTGTTGTTAATCCGATTCCAGCTGCTCCGGTTATTTCAAGCAACGCTCCGATTTGTGTTGGTGTTGCATTGCAACTTTCTGCGGTAACTGTTGCCGGTGCAACTTATTCCTGGACCGGCCCAAATGGATTTGCCTCTTCACTTCAAAATCCAAATATTAATAATACAGTTGCAGCTAATGCCGGAAATTATTCTTGCACCATTACTGTAAGCGGATGCACCGGTGCTTCATCAACTACCAATGTTGTTTTATTTCCAAGCCCCACTGCGCCAACACCATCAAACAATGCACCTTTCTGTCCCGGTAATACATTAAACTTAACCGCCGCAATAGTTGGAGGTGCAACTTATTCCTGGACTGGTCCGAATGGATTTTCTTCCAATCAGCAAAATCCTTCTATTCCTAATACTACTTCAGCAAATGCTGGAAATTATTCGTTAACCATTCAGGTGAATGGATGCAACAGTCTTCCACTCACAACTAATGTGGTTATCTATCCCATTCCGGTAGCAACTCCGACTTCTAATAGTCCGGTTTGCCCTGGCACTTCGATAAATTTATTTGCAGCAACAATTGCAGGCGGTTCTTATTCGTGGACTGGTCCGAATGGATTTTCCTCTTCACTGCAAAATCCTGTAATACCAAATTCAACAAATGCCGACGGTGGAGTTTATACTTTATCAGTAACTGCTAATGGATGTGTAAATACAAATGCCGGAACAACTACTGTAATAATTAATCCTGTGCCTGCCGCTCCGGTACTTTCTAATAATAGCCCCATTTGTGTTGGAACAACTTTGCAATTAAACGCTGCAACAGTTTTCAATGCAACTTATCAATGGGCAGGGCCAAATGGATTTATTTCTTCAATTCAAAATCCAATTATCAATTCAACTGTTCCTGCTAATGCCGGAGTATATTCCTGCATCGTTATTAAACTTGGATGTTTAAGTGCTCCATCAACTACTACAGTTATTTTAAATCCTATTCCAACAGCACCAACACCAACAAGTAATTCTCCAATCTGTCAGGGGTTTTCTCTTAACTTGAATGCGGCAATAGTGACCGGAGCAACTTATTCCTGGACTGGTCCGCTTGGATTTTCTTCTGCATTGCAAAATCCTGTTATCACAAATACAGTAGTTGCCAATGCAGGAATTTATTCGTTAACAATAAATGTGAATGGCTGCAATAGTTTACCACTTACCACCAGTGTAATTATATTTCCAACACCAAATTCTATTGCAAGCAGTAACAGCCCAACTTGTAATGGACAAGCGGTTCAATTATTTGCTTCAACAATTGCAGGCGGTTCTTATTCATGGGTTGGCCCTGCAGGTTTTACATCAATACAACAAAATCCAGTCATTCCAATTTCGTCTGCAATAAATGCCGGAACATTTACTGTGACGGCAACTGCAAATGGATGTTTAGGTAATCCATCTAGCACCAATGTTGTTGTTAATCCGATTCCTGCTCCTCCGATTATTGGTAACAACGCTCCAATGTGTTCGGGACAATCATTAAATCTTACCGCGCAAAATGTTACAGGTGGAACCTTTCATTGGACAGGGCCAAATAGTTTTAATTCTCTTTTACAAAATCCTGTAATCACAAATGTTCCTTTTGCCAATTCAGGCGTTTATAATGCAACAGTTACAGTGCTTGGTTGCACCAGTTTACCTGCTACTACAAATGCAGTAATAAATTTATCGCCACCTGCAACTCCGGTAAATAACGGGCCGCTATGCGATGGACAAACATTGAACCTCACCACTCAATCGGTTGCAGGTTCTACTTATTCATGGACCGGACCAAATGGATATACATCGAACCAACAAAATCCTGTTATCAATAATGTATCTGTTGCGAATAATATGGGAAGCTATTCGCTTACTATGAGTTTAGCCGGTTGTGTTGGAAATTCAGTTTCAACCAATGTGGTCATTCATCCAATACCTGCTGTTCCGGTTATATCATCGAACAGTCCGATTTGTGCAGGACAAACTTTACAACTGAATGCAGTAAATGTTCCAACCGGAATTTTTGCATGGACAGGTCCGAATAGTTATTCATCGGCAATGCAAAATCCAACCTTAATATCGCCAACGGTTTCAGCCAGCGGTACATATACTGCAACAGTTAGTGTGTTCAATTGTTTAAGTGCCCCTGCGAGCATTGTTGTTTTAGTAAAACCTGTTCCGTTAGCACCGGGCGCAACAAGTAATTCTCCGGTGTGTGCAGGACAAACAATTACCTTGAATGCAGGAAATATTGCAGGAGCAACATATTCATGGACTGGTCCTTCAGCATTCAATTCAGTTTTACAAAATCCAACAAGAACAAATTCTATAGTTGCACATTCCGGAAATTATTCGGTTACGGCATCAGTGAACGGATGTGCTTCTTCTGCTTCAACAGTTAGTGTGATTGTTAATCCGATTCCTTCCTCAGCATTTAATTTTACTCCACCGTCATTGTGCGCAGGAGCCAATTCAACTGTAACCTATGCTGGTTCATCAGCAACATCAGCAACATACAATTGGAATTTCGGCAGCGCCGTTTCAAGCGGTGGCCCGGGACAAGGACCATATAATTTAAGTTGGGCGAATGCAGGGAATTACAATGTGTCATTAACCGTTATTGAAAATGGTTGCTCTTCTCCTGCTACTTCTCATTCCATAATTGTTTATCCGATTCCAACTTCAACTTTTAATTTGCCTTCAGGAATTTGTCAATCAGACAGCGCATTAATTTCTTATTCAGGAAGTGCAACTGCAACCGGAACTTATACCTGGAATTTTGGTGGCGGAATAATTTTAAGCGGAAGCGGACAAGGACCTTATCAAATAAAATATAATTCAGCAGGCACCTACAATATCACACTTACGGTTTCTGAAAATGGTTGCGCATCAGTTGTAACTACGCATACCATAATTGTTAATCCGGTTCCTACAGCAGATTTCAGCATTACACCTTCAGTTATTTGTCCTGATCAGGATGCTTTGATTGCTTACAATGGAACTGCAACTTCAGCAGCAACATTCAATTGGGATTTTGATTTAGGAACAATTAATACAGGAACGGGAGTTGGTCCTTACTCAGTTCACTTTTTAAATTCAGGAATTGATACCATCACACTTTGGGTAACTGAAAATAATTGTACTTCATCAACAGTATCACAAATAATTTTAGTTGATTCACTTCCTCAGGTTATATTTTCAGTGAGCGACAGTTTGGGCTGCGACCCATTTTTCACAACATTTACAAATCAAAGTTTTCTTGGTAATTCTTTCCTCTGGAATTTTGGAGATGATGGAACATGTGCTGACGAAAACCCATCGCACACTTATTCCCCCGGAAATTTTACAGTGAAATTAATTGTCACCACTTCATCGGGTTGTATTGATTCATTAACCAAACCAAATTTGATTGAAGTGTTGAATAATCCGGTTGCAAATTTTGTTGCCGATCCGACCGCCGAAATGGTTACTGAATTAAAAGAGGCCACTTTCAATTTCACCAATCAATCTGTTTATGCCAATTCATACAAATGGTTTTTTGGTGATGGCGACAGCAGTACAATATTTTCACCAACTCATACTTATGTTGATTCAGGAAATTATGATGTGATGTTGATTGCTTATGACAGCATTGGATGCACTGATACTTTTTTGATGGGGAAATTTATTGTGGTTCCGAATATCAATTATTTTATTCCATCTGCTTTCACTCCGAACAATGATGGCGTGAACGATATTTTTTATGTGTATGGAAGAAGTTTGCAAACTGTTCACCTGATGATCTATGACCGTACCGGTGAAAAAGTTTTTGAATCAACCGGCATTTATCAGGGATGGGATGGCACCTTTAGAAACTCGCCGGTGAACACAGGCGTGTTTGTTTATTATGCCGAAGTTGAAACCATGAAGGGTGATATTATTATTCTGAAAGGTGATGTGACTTTGATCCGTTAATTTTTTTATTTCCATTTTTATCCCGACAGATTTATTTTAATCACCTCTTTAATTCTTAACCGCAATCATGATTTCTATTTTTGATTGAATGATTAAAGACCAAATGAAAAAAAGAATTCTGCATATTATTATTCACAGTATCGGCTGCTTTGTGCTTTTATCGTTACCGATATTATTTAATCCTGAGCGACACCTTACAATTGAATCTGTTTTCAATCCGTTTGCGCAACGCGATTTTTTATGCTTCCTCTTAATGATTGGATTTTTTTACTTGAATTTTTTTGTGCTCATTCCAAAATTTTATTTCAGCGGAAAACATTTTTTATTTTTTCTGTTGATGGTGATTTTTCTTTTTGTTGTAGTTGGAATACCTGAATTGATTTTTCATTTCAAATTTGAAAATAATTTTCATGAACTTCTTCATGAGCGTTCGCACATCCCTCCTCCTCCGTTTTTCTTTTTGATCAGCAGAAATCTTTTTCTTTTCATAATCGTTTTATTTCTTTCTCTGTTTATTAAAATTACCAGTCGGTTAAAAAAAACGGAAAAAGAAAAATTGAAAGCAGAGCTGTCGTTTTTGCGCGCTCAGATCAATCCGCATTTTTTATTCAACACACTGAACAGTATTTATTCGCTCGCCATACAAAAATCAGATCAGACACCGAAGGCCGTTGTGAGTCTTTCAAACCTGATGCGGTATGTGACGACTGAAGCGCACAAAGAATTTGTTCCGTTGGATGATGAAATAGTTTACATCAACAACTACATTAACTTACAGGTAATTCGATTGGGCGAAACAGTGAAAATTAATTTCAGTTTAGTTGGGAAAATGGACAATCACCTGATTGCGCCAATCATATTAATTCCGTTTGTTGAGAATGCTTTTAAGTACGGAGTGAACCCGGAAAAAAATTCGCTGATACAAATAAATATTAAACTGGAGAATTCAATTTTGAATATGGTGGTTTACAACCTGAAAGTTTATGAGCCGAAAGAAAATGAAAAAGTAAGCGGTCATGGAATTTCAATTACTAAAAACCGATTGAATGTTTTATACCCAAACAAACACACGCTTATTATTAAAGACAATCCAAATGATTACACAATTGATTTGAAAATAAATCTGAAATGATAAAAGCAATTGCCATAGACGATGAACCGCTTGCGCTTAATGTGATTGAAGCATTTTGCAAGGAGTTGGATTTTGTTGACCTGCAAAAAACATTTACAAAACCGCACGACGGATTAAAGTACCTGAAAAAATTTTCGGTTGATTTATTATTTCTCGATATTAATATGCCGCCCATCAGCGGAATTGAATTGTATAAATCCATTCAGCAGGAAACGATGGTGATTTTTACAACTGCTTACAGCGAGTATGCTGTTGAGAGTTATGAGTTGAATGCCATTGATTTTTTATTGAAGCCGTTTGAAAAAGAAAGATTCGTTAAAGCAGTAAGCCGCGCCAAAGAATTTTACAATTTCAGAACACAGAAGGAGGAAATAAAAAAACAGTTTCTATTTGTACGAGCAGATTACAGTTTAATAAAAATTGCCATTGCTGATATTCTTTTCATTGAGGGACTGGATGACTACATAAAAATTATTTTGCCTGATCAGAAACCGATTGTAACGCGCATGACCATGAAAACCATTTTAGAAAAATTACCCGCTAAAGAGTTTATCCGTGTTCACCGTTCATTCATTATTCCGTTCAGTAAAATTCAAAATGTGAGAAACAAAAACATTTCAATTTCAGGAAATGAAATTCCGATTGGTTCAAGTTATGAAGAAGAATTTTTAAAAATTTTTAAACAACATTAAACACTGTTTTGATTATTTGAAATTTTATCAGAAAATTTTATTTCAATTTTCATTTATTTCATACTTCTATTACTTCTTCTATACATTCAATATTCTCATTGAGCTTTTTATTAAAGTAGTTCACCAACAAAGATTTTTAATTTCTTGCTCTGTATTTTTTCATTGCAATCTAAAACTACGAGAAAATGAAAAAAAATCTGATTCTGATTTTTTCCGCTGTCACAGTAATTTCAGGCGGAATATTGTTTTCATCTAAAACAATTATGGGAGACACCTCCGGGCCATCTGCAGGCAAGTGCGGAGCGCCAAGCGACAATTTTTCAAATTGCACTTCGTGTCATAACGGAACCGCTGCAACTGCAACTGGTTGGATAACTTCAACAATACCAGCCAGTGGATACATACCCGGGAATACTTACACCATTTCAGCAACAGCAACATATCCTGCACTTGTGAGATATGGATTTCAGATTTCACCGCAAAACTCCAATGGAGTTAAATTAGGGACATTGGTTGTTACAAATTCAACCGCCACAAAACTTGTTGGTACCGGAAAATATATTGAACACACTTCAGCCGGTACTACAGGAACCACCGGTTCACACACATGGACTTTCAATTGGATAGCTCCAGCTGCCGCAAGCGGGCCTGTAAATTTTTATGGCGCTTTTAATTGTGCAAATAATAATGGAAGCGAAAGCGGTGATCATATTTACCTGAGCACTTTGTCGGTTAACCAATGCAATGCAGTAGCGGCGATAATAAATTCTAATCCTGCATTATGTGCTACAGATTCAAACACATTAGTTGCTTCGGGTGCGAGCAACTTTCTATGGAATACAGGAGCAACAACTTCAACCATAAAAGTTTTATCAGGAAATTATTCAGTTACTGTTTCAAACGGAACAGGATGTTCAGCAACTTCATCAATTAATATTATATCTCCTGTTTGTGCGGTACCAACAAATGATACAGCAACAGCAATTGCAAGTAATAAAGCAACAATAAGCTGGGCCGGAAATAATTGTGGAACAGGTTACAATGTTCAGATTCGCGCAATCGGAACAACGGCCTGGGGATCATTTGCTGTGAATGCTCCTTCATTATCTAAAATAATCACAGGCCTCCAACCATTAACAACTTATGAATATCATGTAAAAACAAATTGCAATGCATCAGGAACAATTTCATCTGCTTATACTGCAATAAAAACATTTACCACTCCATGTAGCTGCGGAAAACCAACAGCTATTTCTGTATCAGGAATAACTTCTACCTCTTCAATAATTTCATGGACAGGCAATTCCTGCGCTGTAAAATACCGTGTGCAATACCGCGCATCCGGTACAACAGCCTGGATTACAAAAACAACAATTCCGCCTGTAACAACTAAAACGCTTACAGGTCTTATTGCCAATACTACCTATCAATACCGAATGAGAACAGATTGTAATTCAACCGGCACTCTAAATTCAGGATATACTGGTATCGGAACATTTACTACCGCAGCAAGAATGGAAAGCATTAGTTCAGATCTTTTGTTGAACACTATAAATATTTTCCCTAATCCAACAGCCGGAAAATTTTTAATAACCATAATTTCAGTGGCTGATGAAAATTCAATACTTCAGGTGACTGATGTTTTAGGAAGAATAGTTTTAAAAGAGAATCTACCATTGAGTGAAGGAGAAAATAATTTTGATTTTACTTTAGAAAATAACGCTTCAGGAATTTATAATATTGAACTGAAAGCTGACAATGGAATTATTATTAATAAAATGCTGATAAAAAATTAAAGACCCTTTTCATTTTTTTTTGAAATCCCGCCTCGCATGTTGTGAGGTGGGATTTTTATTTAAAGAAATTTCTCCTCTGAAATCAATTGGTTTGCCGCAAATATTTGAATACTGATTTCTATTATTGAACCTTTCCAACTTCAAATAAATTACCATGAAAAAAATTCTTATTGCAGTTTTTGTTTTACTGGCATTCGCGACAAAAACCAAAGCCCAATCATTTTATGATTTGAATACCATTCAGGAAATAAAAATTTATTTCGGTTTCAGTAACTGGGATTACAGAATGGATACTGCCAATGCCGGAAGTGAAAGTTATACGAATGCAGATTCAGTGGTGATTAACGGAGCCATGCTTTCTAACTGCGGAATAAGATTTAAAGGAAACAGTTCATACAACGCAAACAATGCAAAAAATCCTTTGCATATAAAATTAGATTACACCAACAATCAGGCTTACCAGGGATACACCGACATTAAATTAAGCAACGGCTTCAGTGACCCATCAATGGTGCGCGAAGTATTGTCGTATCAGATTTTGCGGCAATACATGGAAGCGCCGCTCAGCAATTTTGTAAAAATTTATATCAATGGAAATTATATTGGCATTTACAGCAACGATGAAAACATTGGCAACGAATTTTTGGATGATCATTATTATTCTTCGGAAGGAACCTTTGTAAAATGCAATCCGCAAAACGCAGGGCCATCGAGTGGTAGCGGAAGCAGTTTGTTATATGCAGGAACTGATTCGGCAAACTACAACACCAACTATGAATTGAAATCGGATTTTGCCTGGATGGATTTAATTAATTTGTGTGATACACTGAATAACTATACATCATCAATCAATAACCTGCTTGATTTAGATCGTTGTTTCTGGATGCTGGCTTACAATAATGTGTTAGTGAATCTTGATAGTTACTCCGGTTCGTTCAGGCAGAATTATTATTTATACAGAAATCATAAAGCGCAATGGATACCAACCATCTGGGATTTAAATATGTGCTTCGGTTCTTTTTCAATGCCGGGAAGCAACGGCGGTGGCATGCCCTCTCCGCTTAATTTATCTGGTTTGCAAACCATGACCCCGACCTTGCACTTCACTGATTCAAACTGGCCGCTGATAAATAAACTGTTGAACACATCCATGTACAAGCACATGTACATTGCTCATATGCGCACCATCAACAACGAAAATTTTGTGAATGCGAATTATAAAACCACCTGCGATTCGTTGAGGGCCTTGGTTGATAATGCTGTTCTTACTGACAATAATTTCTTTTACACCTACGCACAATTTCAAAGTGCGCTCACCAGTTCAACCACCAGTGGTGGTCCAATGGGAAATATTTGCGGCGTTTATGAATTGATGGATACACGCGCCACTTATTTGAATTCAACAACAGAATTTTTACAATCGCCTCCTGTTATTACAGCAGTTTCAGCTAACCCTGCTACTCCGGTTTTCGGAAATACCGTTACAATCAATTCAACTGTCACCAACACCACAATTGTTTATCTTGGTTACAGAAATATAAAATCAGATCGGTTTGTTCGAATTCAAATGTTTGATGATGGTGCACACAATGATGCCGCAAGTGGCGATAATGTTTTCGGAATTTCAATTCCTGTTTCATCATTGGAAATTCAATACTACATCTATGCTGATAATGTAAATGCAGGAGTGTTTTCGCCCGAAAGAGCGGAGCATGAATTTTATTTATTGAATCCTTCTATCACACTCGCAACACAAAATGATGTTGTGATTAATGAATATGCCGCCGACAATCAAAACGGAATTGTGAATGAAGATGGAAAGCACCGCGACTGGATTGAGGTTTATAACAAAACATCAAATGCACTCGGATTAAAAAATATTTATCTGTCTGATGATATTAATGATTTACAGAAATGGAAATTTCCTGACATTGCATTTATTCCTGCCAATGGTTATCTGTTGGTTTGGGCTGATGATAAAGACAGTACCCTGCTTGATTATCACACCAACTTTAATCTGAATTCACTGGGCGATAGTGTGTTTATGGTAAATGATGTTTTTGCGTTTGCCGATAGTTCAACATTTTCATCTTTCATAACCGACCAGGCATATGCCCGTTGCCCTGATGGAACAGGTTCGTTTCAATTAACTTTTTCGCCAACACCGCGCGCAACAAACAGCTGTACTTCTTCTATTGATATATCTGCTGTTGCTATAAATGAAATTTCAATTTATCCAAATCCTGGAACCGGCGAAATCAACTACAGTTTCAATTCTGCTTATGATTTAAAATCAATTGAAATAAAAAATATAACCGGACAAACAATTAAAATATTGAATCCATCCTTGGATTCAACCATTGATATTTCCATGCTGGCTCAGGGCATGTACTTTATTTCATTTATTGATACATATAAGAAACAACTACTAATTAAGCTCGTAAAGCAATAACCAGGAGAAAGAAACATTCCTGATTTTTATGAAAAAGAAACTTGATACAACTGAAATTTTTTTGGTGCTGATTATTGTTTCTATTATGGCATTTTATATGGCAATAGTTTTTAGCTGATTCATTTATTTTTTCGCTGATTTCATTTCTGAATTTACTTTCGCATCCGCAATCAATTATTTTGTTGAGTGCCATTTTTTATGACAACTTCTTCTTCTCGAAAGCAAATTGGTTTCTGGTTATTGATTGGTGTGGTGATGATTTTTTTTCAAGTACTGATTGGAGGAATCACACGCTTAACCGAAAGCGGATTATCAATTACCGAATGGAATGTGGTGATGGGTTCTCTGCCACCAATGAATTCAACTGAATGGAATCGGGTGTATGCTGAGTACATGCAATCGCCACAGGGAAAAATTGTAAACAGCGATTTGAGTTTATCCGGATTCAAAAATATTTTCTGGTGGGAATGGATTCATCGTTTGTGGGCTCGGTTGTTTGCACCGGTTTTTCTTCTGCCATTTATTTATTTTCTATTTCGAAAAATGATTGTGCGAAAACTGCGGTGGAAATTATTATTTGTGTTTGTGCTGGGTGGATTACAAGGAGCATTGGGATGGTTCATGGTTTCAACCGGATTGACGGATGTGCCATGGGTGAGCCCATATAGTTTGTGTGCGCATTTATTACTCGCAATTATTTTATTCGGTTATTTAGTGTGGTTAATGCTCGAACAATTTTATCCGAAAAGCGATTGTCATCCTGAGCTTGTCGAAGGACATCCTGAGCTTGTTGAAAGATCTGTTACTATAAAAAAATCAAAAACATTTTTTGCAAAAATTATTCTCGCCATCATTTTTATTCAACTTGGGTTAGGCGCTTTCATGGCAGGCGGACTTGCACCTGCTGCAATATGGTATCCGACCTGGCCGAAAATCGGAACGGCATGGTTGCCTGAAAATGTTTTTACAATCACCAATCCGCAGTGGCACACCTTACTAGAGAGCCCTGCTTTTGTTCAACTCATTCATCGCAGCACCGCTTATCTGCTGCTATTATTAATTGGTTGGTTGTGGATGAAAAGAAAAAACAGTTCTGAAAATAAAAATGCATTGCTGTTTTGTAATGCCTTGTTGGCAATGATATTTATTCAGGCAACGCTTGGAATCATCACAGTGATTTTATCAGTGGGAAGTGTTCCGGTATTATGGGGAGTGATGCACCAGGCGGGCGGATTAATCACATTTACTTTTGCATTGATGCTTGTTTATTTTCTTGAAGAGCCCGGAAAAATTTCGCACGGCGACAAAGAGTTCACGGAGAAAATGAAGTAACTTCCATTAACTAATTTTAATTCATTGCTGAACAAAACAAGTCTACTGTCAATTGCATACTGCGTATTGAATACTGCCCACTGGCATCAAGGTTTGTATTTCGAAAGTGTTAAAATCTTTTGTGCATCTTCCTCTTTCATCAATCCCTGCAAAGTGTAGTTCGGGTTTTCATTCATAAACTTCTGAACGATTTTCCAACCAACCCAGCTACCGGTATTGCCGGGAGATTCAGGGGGCATACCGCTGGTGTTAGGCGCATCATTAATGTATTTTTTGAAAACCATCGGGTCAGTTTCATATAACAAATTATTCTTCAGATAAAATTTCCAAACCTCCGTTTCATTTTCGTTCAGCCATTCCAATTCATCTCCTGAAAATCCGGTGAGTAATGTGTCGTTCGTTTGCGGAAGAATGTGTTGCAACAGGTAAATGATTTTTCCATTATAAATCATTTCATCGATCAGCTTTTTTCCGTTATCGATATATGGAAAAATATTAGTGCCCATCACCTGCATTGCATTGGGTACAATATATTCTTTTTGCAACCTGCGTATTATAAATTGTGGTATTGGCGGCTGAACTGCAGAATAAAACCAAAAACCGGAACCCATGTAATTATCTAAACCTATTGCGAGCAAACTATCGCCATAAGTAAACGCACGCGGACCATTGAGGTAATAAACTATTGTTGGAATGTGTGCCCGCGGGAAATAAAAAACAAA
>JAHEZG010000054.1 GCA_023251195.1 Chitinophagaceae bacterium
ATTACTGCAACAGGAACCGGAGGAGTAGCTCCGTTAACTTACAGCATTGATGGAACTACTTTTCAAGGAAGTGGAAATTTCACCGGACTTGGATCAGGAATTTATACTGTAACAGTTAAAGATGTTACAGGTTGTGCAAGCACTTCGACAGTTAACATTGTTAATTCGAACGGCCCAACTGTTACACTTGTAAAAACAGATGCGTTTTGCGGAACAGCTTCAGGAACTATCACTGCAACAGGTGCAAGCGGAACCTCACCTTATCAATATTCATTGAATGGCGGTGCATTTCAAAGCAGTAATCTTTTTTCATCATTGGCATCAGGGGTTTATTTAATAACAGTGAAGGATGCAACAGGGTGTCTCAACACAACTTCAATAACTTTAATCAGCATTGGAAATACAACAGTTGGTGCATTGCCGATTGCTGCAACTTGCGGAAACAGCAATGGAAGTATAACTGCAATTGTTACAGGCGGAACTCCGCCGTACTTGTATTCCATCAACGGAACTGTTTTTCAAATCGGTGATGTATTCACCGGCCTTGCTCCCGGCGCTTATACTTTAACTGTGAAAGATGCAAGCAACTGCATCAACTTCATCACCGTAACAATTAGTAATGTGGCTGGTCCTCAGATTTCTGCTGTCGCGGTTCCAACTTCGTGTAACAGTTTTACAGGAACAGTGACTGTTACAGCAGCCGGTGTTTTTCCGATGCAGTACAGCATCAACAACGGAACTTCATTTCAAACCAGTAATATTTTTAATACACTGTCAGCAGGCACTTATTCGGTTGTTGTAAAAGATGCGAATGGTTGTTTGAATACGACTAATGTTATTGTGAATTTATCTATTCCGCAGGTTACAGGAAGCAGCACACAGGCATCTTGTGCATTGAATGACGGAACTATTACAGCAATTGGTACCGGAGGAATTCCGCCCTATCAATATTCCATTAATGGAACAACTTTTCAGACAGCAACTTTATTTTCCGGACTTGGTTCGGGCTCTTACACACTTACAATTAAAGATGCTGTTGGATGTTTAAATTCAATCAGCCCGATAATAATTAATAATGTTTCGGGGCTTTCCATTGCTGCAACTTCAACAACATCGTCGTGTGTTTCACCAACCGGAACAATCACTGCTACAGGATCAGGCGGACAAGCGCCATTGCAATATTCCATCAATGGAGTTACCTATCAGAGCAGCAATAGTTTTACTTCACTCGCTGCCGGAAATTATAGTGTAACAGTAAAGGACGCGAACAATTGTATTTCAACAATGCTGTTAACTGTAAATTCTGTCAATGGTCCTTCAGTTTCTGCAACCGCCACTTCAACATCTTGTAACAGCAGCACAGGAATAATTACAGCCATTGGTTCATCGGGAACAGCTCCTTATACTTTTTCGAAAAACGGAACCACTTTTCAGTCAAGTAATATTTTTTCAGGATTGGCTCCTGGTTCTTATACCATTACAATTAAGGATGCAAACCTTTGTACTGCCACTGTAAGTATAGTAGTAACGAATGTTGGAGGTGGATCAGGACCAAGTGTAACAGCCACCGCAATTGCTGCTGAATGTGGACAGAGCAATGGAAAAATAAATGGGAACGGGAGCGGAGGTCAAAATCCAAAACAATATAGTCTGGATGGAATCAATTGGCAGGGAAGCACAAATTTTAATAATCTTCCACCGGGGAATTATACTTTATATGTGCATGATGCAAATGGATGTTTGAATTTTGTGAATGTAACAGTTCCGAATTTCGCCGGTCCGCAGGTAACTGCTGTAACAACTCCGTCAATTTGTGGTGGAAGCACGGGCTCAATTACCTGCACCGGATTTGGCGGAACTGCTCCTTACAGATTCAGCATTGATGGCGGTGTAAATTTTGCCGGCAATGGTGTGATTTTATTTACAGGATTAGCAAGCGGATACTATACCATTATGGTTAGAGATGCTCCGCACATCTGCGAAAATTCAATAGTGGTTTACATTGGAAATTCAAATGGTCCTGCGGTTTCATTTACAAAAATTGATGCTTCGTGTTCAACCAACAACGCAACAATCACTGCAACAGGAACAGGAGGAACTCCGCCACTCACTTATAGTTTAGATGGTGTAAATTTTCAAAGCAGTAATTTATTTACCGGTCTTGGATCGGGGCAATTTATTCTCACAATTAAAGATGCAACCGGCTGTGCAAACTCTTCAACTGTTACAATCAATAGTCTTGCTGTTCCACAAGTTGCAGTTGCTCCGGTTTCTGCAACATGCAATAACAATAACGGCAGCATTACGGTCACTGGAACAAGTGGTGTTACACCCTATCAGTATTCATTGGATGGTGTAACTTTTCAAAGTGGAAATAATTTTTCCGGTTTGGCACCGGGTTCCTATTCCATCACTTTGAAAGATGCAAACAATTGTTTGTCCACGACCAATGCAACACTCTCAAATATTCCGGGACCACAACTCGCAGCGAATGCAATTACATCTTGTGCACCAAGCAGTGGTGTTATAATTATTACGGGAAGCAACGGAACACTTCCATATTCTTATTCAATAAACGGAACAACTTTTCAATCCAGTTTTGTTTTTTCGGGAATGGCGGGAGGCAATTATACCACCACCATTAAAGATGCAAATGGATGTTTGAATACTGCAAGTGTAACAGTTATCCAATCTTCTGTTCCATCTGCACCTGCTGTCAGCACCATCACTCAACCAACATGCGGGGTTGCAGGAAATATTTTATTAACCGGATTGCCTGCGGGTACTTGGACAATAAATCCGGGAGCAATAACCGGGTCAACTGCAACAACAACTGTTACGGGTTTAGTGGCAGGAACTTATAATTACACAATCAGCAATTCTGCAGGTTGTATTTCAGCTTCTTCGGTAAATGCAGTTATCAATGTGCAACCCATTACTCCATCAGCACCTGTTGTTGGAACAATCACACAACCTACTTGCTTATCCGCAACCGGAAGTGTAACACTCAACGGATTGCCTGCCGGAAACTGGATCATAAATCCCGGCGCGATAACAGGTTCAACAGTGAGCACAGTAATTTCAAACTTAAGTGCAGGCACTTACAATTTCACAGTTACAAATGCTGTTGGATGTACCTCAGCGCTTTCATCAAATATTATTATCAATGCACAACCTGTTGCTCCAATTCCAGTAGCAGGAACAATTACGCAACCGGATTGTGTTACACCAACCGGAAGTGTTGTGTTAACAGGTTTGCCAATAGGAACATGGACAATCAATCCCGGAGCAATTTCAGGAACAGGCGCAAGCACAACCATTTCCAATTTAATTTCCGGGACTTACAATTACACTGTTACAACTGCTGCCGGATGTATTTCAATTCCTTCAGCTGATATTATTATCAATACACAACCACCGCAACCATTAACTCCGATTGCAAATGCAATTCAACCAACATGTCTTGTGCAGGATGGAAGTATTGAATTATCTGATTTGCCTTCCACCGGAACATGGATAATTAATCCAGGTGGAATAACCGGAAGCGGAACAACTTTTACCATTACACCTGTAACAGTCGGAACTTATGATTACACTGTTACCAATTTATCGGGCTGCACATCGGCTGTTTCAAACAGTGTTACGATAAATATTGCGACGGGCGGAACACCGGGTTTATGGATTGGTGTGGTGAGTTCTGATTGGAACGATCCTGCAAACTGGTGCGCGCCAATTCCAACTCCAACTACTGATGTCACCATTCCGGCGGGCACTCCGTTTTATCCCGACATCAGCAATACCGGAATTGCGTATTGCAAAAACCTGACGATAGATGCAGGAGCAGCATTATCTATTTTACTGAATGGTGATTTAAAAATTTATGGAAACCTGACTGTGAACGGAACCTACATTCATCCTGCAGGTGTGGTTGAATTTACAGGAACTGTTACACAAACTACAGATGCTATTTCCGCTTATGATGTTTTAGTTAATACAACCGGCGGTGTAATACTCAATGGTGATTTAACAATTACCCATTCCCTTACTTTAAGCGTAGGAATTATTCATACAGGTACATTTAAAGTGGATGTAACGAATCCCGGCGACACGGCTGTTACACCCGGCTCATTCACTTCTTATGTGGATGGATATTTAAGAAGAGCAGTTACAACTTCAGGCAATTATGATTTTCCGGTTGGGGATATTAATTATTACCAATTGGCGAATATTAATTTCATCAATAATCCGGATGTTGATTCGCTCCTCGTAAATTTTAATTCCACTTCGTGCGGACAGGATATTCCTAATTCCGGTGGCGGACCTTACATGAACGGAACACCACTATTGTTACAGGTGCCCGGTGGTTACTGGACCGTGAAACCAAATTTCGCTTCTACCAATCTCGATTACACGGCGAGTATGTACAAGCAATTTATAAATACCGGCGCATACTTCAACGATCCGAATTTTTATTCACTCATCAAACGCAATGATTGCAGTGTGTTGTGGTTAACTCCCGGCGTACATATCAACTCAACGCAAATTTATTCTACTGTCAATGGAAATTTGAAACAAGTGAAATGTGTTCGCTCCGGTCTCGTTTCATTCTCTGACTTCGATGAAGGATTTGGCGGAAGCACTTTGCCCATTCAGCTTTCTGCTTTCACTGCAAATTATTGTGATAATAATCAGAATTCACTTTTAAGCTGGACTACATTATCAGAATTAAATTGTAATTATTTTGAACTGGAAGTCGCAACTGACATTACAAAAGGCGGCGAATTAATTTTCAGAAAAATAGGAATGGTATCCGGACACGGAACTTCACTGATTGCAAATAATTATTCATATACAGATAAGGAAATAAATAAATCAGGAACAAGATATTATCGTTTGAAGGAAGTTGATTTCGATGGCACATTTACTTATTCGCAGATTCAATCGCTTGATTTTGTAAATGCAGGTGTAGCACTCACCACACTTTATCCGAATCCAACAAATGAGTTTCTCAATTTCGATTTAACTTCAACTAAAGCAACCATCACAAAAATTTCAATTACCAATTTATTGGGTGAGGAGATGGTTAGTAAACAATTGAAATTATCAGATGGAAAAAACACACTCACTTTTAATGTTCATTCGCTTTCATCCGGAATTTATTTCATCAACATAATTCCCGAAGGCAAAATTGAAATACATCGCAAATTTGAAAAATATGATGAGTAAATTTTAAACTAGCCAAGCACTATTCTGAATGTAAAGACCCGCCGATTTTTAACTGCGGGTCTTTTAATTCCAAGTTTTTCAAAATCTGAAACGCAATTTGGTTACTTCAGTATGAGATTATTCCCGTTCAGCTACCAATCCCGGATATTGCGCAACCAATTTTTTCAAACAGGCATCATCTTTACAAGACCAACAAAAAACTGTGGTTCAGGATTTAAAAACTTCAAAAGTGAAAAGAGTATTTGCCATATTTCTACTTTCCCTTTATCTCTTCTCAGGAGTTAAGTTAAATGAATTGATGAAAGTTAATGTGGTGGTCAATCATTTTGCTGAACACCAACGACTTGATCATTCTATAACTGTTTATCAATTTCTGGTGATGCATTATGTAACAGACGATAATAATCAGAACGATAACAAGCGCGATATGGAATTGCCATTCAGGTCATCCGAAAGTTTTTCGTCATGTAGTATTTCCTCCTTTCTGTTATCTGTTCAATCTGATTTTTTCAGTAATAATTTTATTCAAAAGCATTGCGAGGAAATTCCAAATGCTGATTCTGAATTTATCAGTCATTATTTCGCCAGCATCTGGCAACCTCCGCAATTGGTTTAATTTATTTTCTGTCTGCATTTATTCAAGACAGAAAGTTGTTTACTGAAAACAACCGCATCAATTAAAATCATTTTACAGTTCGAATGAATTGTGTAACAGTGTTGCATTTGTGATTCTGCCGATTCAATTTTTCAAACAGAACTTCCTTCAAACAACAATTTCAATTGATAAATAAAAAGTCATTCAATAAACCATTATAAAAATCAAACTATGAAAACCACAGCAAAACTTTTAGCTCTTGCAATCATCGCATTAATTGCAATAACTTCTTGTAAAAAAGAAGACAACTCAACGGTAAACTCCAATACAAACATTGCAACGAACGCACAACAAGGTACCTGGAAAATTACTTACTACAGCAGTAATGGAACAGATGAAACCAACCACTATACCGGTTATACTTTTCAATTCAATTCAGGTGGAACAATAGCTGCGACAAATTCAAGCGGCTCAGTTTCCGGAACATGGTCAAACGGAAACGATGACTCACAGGTAAAATTTATTTTAAACTTCGGAACCACTTCACCATTCGATGAACTGAACAACGACTGGCATGTAACACAACAAAGTTCTTCCATCATGAAATTAGAAGATGTAAGCGGTGGAAATGGCGGAACTGATTTACTCACTTTCGAAAAAATCTGAGACTTAAATCTCCGGTGGCAAATTCAAAACTGATTCAAATCATTTCTTCAGTGAAGAAATAGTGTAAGTTTTGAATCCACTAAAAATTTGAAAAAAAAACTTTCACAACAAACCTGAATAAAAATTGAATAGTGTATATCTATAAACGCTTTTACTCTCCTGTAAAATTATTTTTTGTTCTCTTAATCTTTTTTTCAATACCGAGCCATGCTCAGTTAAAAAAATCTTTTGTTTCATCTGATATTTTTCAGACAAATTATTTTATTGAAAATAAAGGGCAGTTCAATAAGTATGGCAATGAAAAATCAAATGTACTTTTTGCAATAGAGAACAACGGAGAACATATTTATTTCAGGCAAAGTGGATTGGTGTGGCACCTTTCCAAAAGAAATCGTTCGGAACAGGTTGAAAGTGATGAAGAAAATAAAAATGAAGAAGAGCGTGAAGAGGAGGAAAGAGAAAACAGCAAGTTGATTGAAACAGATGTAACACTGCAATGGATAAACTCAAATCCGGATTGCATAATTCAACCTGAAGAAATCAGTGCGCACTACTTCACTTATGGCGAAGCGAAGTATAATAGTCATGGCTACAAAAAAATTACTTATTTAAATCTCTATCCTCTGATTGATGTCACCTACATTATTCCTGATGAAGGTGGAATAAAGTATAGTTTGATTTTGCACGAAGGTGCAGACCTAAGTAAAGTGGCTTTTAAATATTCAGGTGATAAAGTGAAAGTTGATTTGAAAGGGGATTCACTTTTTATTCATAATAAAATTTGTGATTTGGCTGAGCGAAGACTCACCGTTTATTATGAAGATGGAACACCGATTCAATGTCAGTTCCATACTGAAAAGAATATTGTTTCATTTCAATTCAATGAAGTTATTGATCACTCCAGAAAAATAATTGTAGATCCTTGGGTATCACCAATCACCACACTGACTGTTACACTCGGTGGTGGAAACAACAAAGGCTACGATGTTGATTTTGATTATCAGGGTAATTTATATGTTTATGGCGGCGGTTATTTAAGTTATAGTTTGCTGGAACAGAATGAAAAAATTGCCAAGTACTCAACCAATGGCACATTGCTCTGGACATTCAGCGGAACCATTGTTACACCATCATGGGAATCGAAAGGTGGAATTGGCGCGATGGGAAATTTTGTGGTTGAAAAACTGAGCGGAAAAATTTATGTCGGACAGGGAGCAAACCTCAATGGAGCAATCATTGTTCGGTTAAACACCAATGGTGTTTACGATAATTTTATTTCTCCTGCCAATGCAAATTTCAATGAAATATGGGAAATGAATTTAGACTGTACCAACGGAAATATTCTCGGCATGGGTGGCGGTACTCAGGGAAATATTAATATGGGAGTTATTACTACTGCAGGTGCTTTCAGTTCGGCTAATGTTACCGGATTTGCATCCGCTTATCAGGATATTGCAAGTTCAACAATTACTAATGATGGCGAACTATTCGTGCTTATGGCATCAGTAAGCACATGGCAACTCGATAATTCTATTTTAAAATTACTTCCAACTCTCAATGGAAATTATTGGATTGCACCAACCGGGTTTTACTCTCTTGCTGAAGCAGATAACAAACCATTTGTTGGTTATGGATGCTCAAATGGAATCAATGCGTTGCATGCAAACAGTCAGTATTTATTTTATTACGACGGATATAACATAGCAGCTTATGATAAAAACACAGGAGCACTTGTTGGCACAAGTGACAGCATACCCGGTTACACTTTAAAATTTCAGGGAGGTATTTATGCTGATGAGTGCAATAATATTTATGCAGGCGGTAATAACGGCAACCTGAAAGTTTTTCATTTTAACGGAATACAATTTACTCCGCTGCCAGATATTGTATTACCTGGTATGGGTGGTAAGCATATTTATGATATCAAGTACAACAGCGGAAACGATCTGTTGTATATCAGCGGAGAAGAATTGGTTGCGACAGCAACAAGAAATCAAGTATGCATTGATACAAGTTTACAGGTAAGCTTATTTAATGATTGTTCAATGAGTGTTGTAAATATTCTGAACGGCGACCCAAACGCACAATACACATTTATATGGACTGACAGCACTTCGAATATTGTACTTCAAACGAATGCTAACCTTTCAACTTTTTCTGACACTTTAAATTCTTTTATCGCGGGTCATGTTATTCATGTGTTGGTTGTAAAGAATGCGTTATGTGGCGGAGCAAATAAAGAAGTAAGTTTTATTGCTTCCAATCAATTTCAACTTGTTGCCAACCCAACAATTTGCTTTGGTCAGAGCTATGTAATGAACGGACATACTTATTCTGTTACAGGTGTTTACCTTGATACTTTATTGAATGCTTCTGGATGTGATACAATCGTCACAACTTCGTTAACTGTACTGCCAGTACTTAACAGTTCACAAAACATTACAATTTGCAACGGACAAAATTTTATCATCAACGGACACTCTTACAATACAACAGGAACTTATCAGGATACTTTGCTTAACGCTTTTGGTTGCGATAGTGTTGTCACTACACAATTGATTGTGTCACCGATTAGTAATGTGAATCTTGGAAACGATACAGTGCTTTGTAACAGTCAATCAGTAACACTCGATGCCGCAAATGCAGGACAAACTTATTTATGGAATACAAATGCAAGCACGCAAACAATTACAGTTAACACAGCAGGAATTTATTGGGTGCAGGTTGGAAATGGAAATTGCATAGTAACTGACTCCATTCAGATTTCTTCATCTACATCAATACTTAATCTCGGAAATGATACAGTCATTTGCAGCGGACAAACTGTTACATTGAATGCAGGAAATGCGGGAAGCACTTATTTATGGTCAACAGCAGCAACTACTCAAATCATCAATGTAAATGCAGCAGGGAATTATACTGTAACAGTTACAAATGTTTGCGGAATTCAAAATGATACAATTGCTGTTTCATTTTCCACTCATCCTGTTTTGGTTTTTGGAAACGATACAAATTTCTGCAGCAATTTTAATCTGCAACTGAATGCCGGAAATGTGGGGGCTGTTTATTTATGGAACAACGGAACCAATCAACAAACACTTAATGTAAATGCAGCGGGAGTTTACTGGGTAAATATTTCAAACAGTTGCGGCTCGGTTACTGATTCAATTGTTTTCACTCAGTTATCATCACCAATAATTTCATTGGGAAATGATACTTTGTATTGTTCAGCATTCAATCTTGTTTTAAATGCAACTAACACAGGTTCAAATTATTTATGGTCAACTGGAAATACTTCATCATCAATAAATATTAATTCAAGCGGAACCTACTGGGTAAATGTTTCCAATACTTGCGGCGGTGCAACTGATACAATCACCATTACTCAATCAGCTCCACCGGTTTCTTTGTTGGGAAACGATACAGTTTACTGTAACAGTTTTGCGCAGGTATTGGATGCAGGTGCAAATGCAACTGCTTATTTATGGAACGATGGAACAACTAACCAAACAATAACTGTAAATCAATTTGGAACTTACTGGGTTCAGTTATCAAATAATTGTGGCACTGTTACGGATACCATTCATATTTATCAGGCAGTTCCGCCATCAGTAAATCTTGGAAACGATACTTCCATCTGTGGAAATTTTTCAATGAGTTACGATGTGTCTTGCGCAGGTTGTAATTATTTATGGTCAACTAATTCAACAGCTTCACAAATAAATTTAAATACCGGAGGAACTGTTATTGTGAATGTGAACAATCAATGCGGAAACGCGGGTGATACAGTTATAATTACAGCAGAACCGATTTTATATCTGACACTTCAACCCGATACCACTTTGTGTTCTTCAGAATGGCTCGCACTTTTCGCGAATACAAATGCAGAGAATATTTTATGGTCAACAGGTGATACATCATTCACAATTTATATTTCTGAAAATGGAACTTACTGGGCTGATGCAACAAATTCATGTAGTGCAGCAGTTGATTCAATTATTGTATCTCCATGCCCGGGTGAGTACATTATGCCAAATGCTTTTTCGCCGAATGGCGATGGAATAAATGATTTACTGTTTCCTGTCCGCATTGGAAATGCAACACTGAAAGAAGTTTCAATTTATAACCGGTGGGGCGAACAGGTTTTCATTTCATCAGGCGGAGATTTCAATTGGGATGGAACTTACAACGATTTGCCATGCAGCATAGGTGTTTATGTATATGTGGTTTTCTATCGTGAGTTCGTGGATGGAAGAGAGGTGATGCTGAAAGGAAACTCAACATTAATCAGATAAAATAACTCAATGAAGAAATTCAACTGCTTATCCCAACAAAACATTCATCGTGCAACTGATAACTGAAAAATAATTCACCTGACTTTTTAAAAATCATATTTTAAATCTGACGCAAGTCATAGCAATCCCAATTTAATAGACTAAACTTTGAATACAGTTAAATCCAATCAGTAAAATGAAAACCAAAATATTTTTCTCCGCAATTGTTTTAACACTGTTGATGTGTTTGAATATACAATCTGCAAATTCACAAACTCTTGATTGGGTTCGTACCACCGGAAGTTATTACAAGCAGGGAACAATGATTGCCCGCGATGCAAGCGACAATGTGGTGTCGTGCGGATACTTAATTCACGACCGCATGTTCACACGCAAGTGGGATAAGTTTGGAAATTTTTTATGGGAGAAAGAAGATACATCCGGTGTTTTTAATAACCGCGAACGCTCTTCATGGATTTCAACGGATGGTTCAAATAATATTATCACACTTGGTTATCGCTACTATGGAACAAGCGATGGACAGTCAAATGCCATTGTGATTTTAAAATATTCGCCAACGGGAACATTGCTGTTTAAGAAAACAATTCCCGGAGTTTATGGCCCTGAATCACGATGCGAAATTGATCCTTCCGGAAATATTTACATTGGCATAGCTGCAACTGTTACAGGGCAAGCTGATTATGGTTTCACATTAATCAAGCTCGACCCGAATGGCAATACACTTTTTATTTCCATTCATAATTTCGGCAGTTATTATGGAGTAAATAACATGCGCTACCGCAATGGATACATCGCACTCACCGGAATAACTTCTTTGCAGGGATTCAGTTTCAATTGCACCACTGCTTTGTTTGATGCGAATGGAAATTATTTATGGGGAGTTGTTTCCACCAGTCTTTATGCAGGCATAGATGTGGAAGTTGATAATGGTGGAAATGTATATGTTGTCAATAAAGGATATGCTTCAGGATTGGATGATGATATAGTAGTGACAAAGTACAGTGTAACAGGTTCTCAACTCTTCGTTTATTTCTATGATAACAATAGTCACACTGAAGCTCCATCGCGGATTAATTTACAACCTGACGGCAATGTTGTGGTTTCGGGTGTGTGCACTTCACCTGTTACCGGGTTGGAAACTTTCAAACTATCATCAACAGGTTCGTTAATGTGGGAAGCATTTTATAGCACACCTACTTCTGATATTCCACAATTATATTTTATGGCGACTAACCCAATCAACAGTGAAGTATTCTTAACCGGCACAAGCACAATCTCTGGAAATCCGGCAAGTGTCTTCACTATAAAATACGATGCTCTCGGAAATCAATCGTGGGTTCAATTGTATGACTCCACTGCAACACGCGGGATGGGATTGGCAATTGCAAGTGACGGAAGTGTGTTTGTAGTTGGGTTAAACTGGTGGACTGTTCTTCACTATTTGAATGCAACTTCAGGAGGAACATGCGATGTTCCAACCAATATCTCTTCATCAAACATCACCGCAACAAAAGCAACAATATCATGGACCGGAAATAACGGAGCAGTTAAATATCGCATTCGTTACAGAGTGCTCGGAACAACATCATGGACAACAAAAATTGTAACAGCACCAGTCACCACAAAAACCTTAACACTGTTACAGCCGATCACTACTTATGAATATTGTGTTCGTTCTGACTGTAACACTTCCGGCACAATTGCATCTGCTTATTCTTCCATTCAAACATTTACAACAATTTGTGATTGTGCGAAACCAACAAATAGTAATGTAACTGCTATCACACAAACAACTGCTTCGGTTAACTGGACCGGAAATTCTTGCGCATTAAAATATCGTTTACAATACCGCAAGCAAGGTGTAACAGCATGGACAACAGCTACCATCAATGCTCCAACAGCTTTCAAAAATTTAACAGGATTACTAAGTAATTCTGTTTACGAATATCATTTGCGCACTGATTGCAATGCAACTGGTTCAGTCAATTCAGGATGGACAACCATTCAATCATTCTCAACTCCTTTGAGATTGGAAGATGTTACAATTACTGTTTCTGATTTTGATATATCCATTTTTCCGAATCCAAATAATGGAGAATTTATTTTGAATGTGAATGCGATTAAAGATGGAAACGCTGAACTAAACATCACAAATATTTTAGGTCAGAAAATCCGGAGCACAACAATTCAATTGAAGCAAGGTGAAAATAATTTCAACTACTCTTTAGAAAACACTTCATCCGGAATTTATTTCATCACATTAAAAACAGAAGAAGGTTCGGTTACAAAAAAAATAAACATAGAGAAATAAAATTCTCTTCGAATAAACTTTCAAAGCAAAAGTTTCAGCAGGGTTCCTGAAATCAGGGACCCTGCGTTGCTGTTTCTTCTTGTATAGTCACAAAAAATAATTCCTGATTCTATTCAGCATACACATATTCCCGCTCAGCACTTAATAGATTTTATAACGCAACCCTAATCAGGGTAAGGGTATCATCCTATCAACCATAACACAAAACCATAAACCCAAACCAATGAAGTTTAGAATTACTATTCTCTCAGTATTCCTGTTATTAAATGCATCATTAAAAATTTCCGCGCAGGTCACTCCTCAATGGACGAACACACAATCTGGCACTGGCGATAACTCAGACCGTTACAACGCTGTTGTAAAAGATGCAGCCGGAAATATTTATGTTGCCGGTTATTCATTCAACACCGCGCAAGACAAAGATTACTTAGTTGTGAAAATGAATTCTGTAGGTGATACATTATGGACTCGTCAGTACAACAATACCAATGGAAACGGAAGTGATAAGGCAATGTTCATTGCGCTCGATGCAGCAAATAATATTTATGTATGTGGTGTAACAGATGGAGGTTCCGTTTTTCAGAATGATATTCTCACCCAGAAATATTCCAATGCCGGAACTTTGTTGTGGTCTGCTACTTACAATTATTTGCCTTTCAATCAGGATGATTCTCCACTCGGATTATTTGTAAATACTGCCGGCGAAGTTTTCGTAACCGGACAAAGCGATAGAGATTCTTCTGCAATCGTTAATGACGACATCATCACCATAAAATACAATACCTCAGGTGTTCAGCAATGGGCAGTGCGTTACAACGGAACCGGAAACGGAACTGATCGCGGCACTGCAATCAACGGAGATAATCTTGGTGGTTGCGTGATTACCGGAAGAACATTTTCATTGTTGTTTGATGATGTAATCACCATCAGTTATTCTTCTACGGGAACTGTTACATGGCAAACCATTTATGATCGCGGTTTCGGAAATGACAGGGGAGATGACATCGCACGAGATGCTTCCGGAAATATTTATGTAACAGGTCGCTCTGAAAATGCAAATGATTACGACCTCATGACCATCAAGTACAACTCAACAGGAGTAGCACAATGGACCAAGATGTATGACAATGTCGATAATGATTTCGGAAACACCATTGCGGTGGATGCAACCGGAAATGTATATGTAGCAGGGCAAACTGATATTCAGAATTCAGGTGGCAATACCGATTATGATTATGTAACCATAAAATATAATTCTGTTGGAACACAACTGTGGGCTTCGCTTTACGGCAATCCCGTTTTGAATGCTGAAGACCCGAATAAAATTTTAGTAGATGCAACAGGAAATGTTTTCGTCACCGGAAAAAGCGACATGGATGCACTCGCTGCAATCACCACCAATAATTTTTTAACTGTAAAATATAATTCCGCAGGCGCACAATTGTGGGCGGTATATCTGAACGGAACTGCAACAGTAAGTGATGATATTGCGGAAGGAATGTTTTTAGATGCTGCCGGTAATCCGGTGATTGTTGGTGGAACAGAAAATTCTGTTACTCAAAAAGATGCTTCAGTAATCAGTTACGCAACTGCAACAGGCGCATTGCTCTGGAATAAAAAATTCAATGGCAAGGGAGATTTTACTGATAAAGTAAATGCAATGATGACCGATAGTCATAAAAATATTTTCATCACGGGTTATGTTATTACTGCCGAACAGAAAAGAAATTTATTCTGCTCAAAAATAAATTCAGCAGGAACAACAGTCTGGAACAAAACTTATGATTTCTCTTTTGATGATGATGAAGGAAGAGCAATTGGTATGGACAGCACCGGTGCCATTTATGTTTGCGGCAGCAGCATCGGCAGCGGAACAAGCGATGATTATGTGGTTGTGAAATTCGATACACTCGGAAACATTGTATGGACTTACCGGTACAATTTTGTGAACGAAGCCGATGTGGCAGTTTCCATTTCTGTATTGCCAAACGGTACTTCATTTA
>JAHEZG010000055.1:0-9443 GCA_023251195.1 Chitinophagaceae bacterium
ATATATCTGACGAAGTGCGAGTGTGAGCTCAGAACCTATTTGTCCGCATGCACCTATTACGAGTACCGTGTCGCTTGAATTCATTTTGGTTTTGGGTTGGTGAAACAAAAATATTCATTCTGAACAAATACCAACATACAAATACAATTGTGTGATTCATTTCATCTATCTATTTTGCACGCGGAGTTTTTATTCCATGCAAATGAAAAATCAAAGTCCATCATCCACATCTGCAAAAGCAGAAACAACAAATTCAAAAATTACCTGGCTTCCGATTGTAACAGCCATTTTGGTTTTTGCAGTAATTACTTTTCTTTATTTCAGTCCGATGCTGATTGATGGAAAAACAATTCAGCAAGGTGATATTTTACAGGGAAAGGGCGCCAGCAAAGAACTTGCTGATTTCAGAAAAACAAATGGCAGTGAAGCTTTGTGGACCAACAGCATGTTTGGCGGAATGCCGGCATTTCAGATCTCAACAGTATATAATGGAAACCTCGGCAGATATATCGAAAAAGTTTTAACACTTGGATTTCCGCATCCATCGCAATTAATTTTTATTGCCTTTGTTGGTTTCTTTTTATTAATGCTCGCACTGGATATTTCTCCCTGGTTAAGTATTGCGGGTGCCATTGCGTTCGGACTTTCATCTTATAATTTAGGATTAATTGAAGCCGGACACAACAGTAAGATAGGAGCCATAGGGTTCATGCCAATGGTGATTGCAGGAGTGCTCTTGGTTTTCAGAAAAAGAAAATATTTAATTGGAGGAGTCATTGCCGCATTGGCCGTTTCGCTGGAAGTTAAAGCCAACCACATACAAATTGGCTACTATTTATTCTTCATTTTAATTGCACTCGGCATCACCGAATTCATTCACACGGTATTAAAAAAAGAATGGAAACACTTTCTCACTGCATGTGGTGTGTTATTAATTGCAGCCATACTCGGTGTGGCCTCAAACCTATCATTACTATGGACAACGCAGGAATATGCTGCAGAAACCATTCGCGGTAAATCTGAATTAACCAGCAATACACAATCAGCCGGCGGTTTGGATAAAGATTATGCACTGCAATGGAGTTATGGAAAAATGGAATCGTTCACTATGCTCATTCCGGGATTTATGGGAGGTTCATCAAGTGTTGCGTTGGCTGAAAACTCAGCAACCGGAAAAGCATTGCAAGCACAGGGGGCAAGTGGTGAGGAACTTAAAAATTATTTAAAGCAAATGCCCATGTACTGGGGCGACAAACCATTTACCAGCAGCACCGTTTACTTAGGCGCTATCGTAATGTTTTTATTTGTGTTGGGAATGTTGCTCTTAAACGACAGATTAAAATGGTGGTTGTTTGGCATAAGTGTAACCGCCACTTTTCTGGCGTGGGGTCATAACTTCGAGTGGTTTTCAGATTTGTTCTTTTATTATGTTCCTGCCTACAATAAATTCCGAGTGGTGGAAATGATTCTCATTATACCACAGGTTTGTGTTCCCATTCTTGCATTTGTAACACTCGATGCCATCATGCGTCGCAAAATGGAAACTGAACTTGCGATAAAAAAATTATTGCTGGCAGTATATATCACAGGGGGAATGTGCCTCGTTTTTGTTTTGCTCGGCTCCATGTTTTTTGATTTCAAAGCCGCAGGTGATGCACGATACCCCGATTGGTTAGTTAAATCATTAATGGAAGACCGCGCTTCTTTTTTGCAAACTGATGCACTTCGCTCATTGGTTTTTATTTTACTGGCAGCATCAGTTTTATGGCTCTATTTAAAAAATAAACTGAACCACACTTTAGCCGTTGCTGCATTTTCTCTTTTGATATTCATTGATTTGTTTCCAGTTGGAAAAAGATATTTAAACAACGACAATTTTGTTTCGAAGAGTGATTATGATAATTATTTTCAGCCATCACAAGCAGATCAGCAGATATTGCAAGACCAATCTCTTGACTACCGTGTCCTGAACACCGCAAGCAATACTTTTAACGATTCGCGCACTTCATATTATCATAAGTCAGTTGGCGGCTATCATGCAGCCAAGTTGCGTCGATATCAGGAGTTAATTGAAAATCACATAAGCAAACAAAACACGGCAGTAATTGATATGCTGAATACAAGATATTATATTTTTTCAGGAGGAAAAGACAAACCGGAGCAGGCTCAATTTAATCCGCAGGCAATGGGTAATTGTTGGTTTGTTGATTCGGTAATGGTAGTTGCGAACGCTGATGAAGAACTCAACCGCATTGGTAAAATGTATGAAGTGGAATCTTTGGATGGAAGTAATTTTACAGTAAATGGAAATGAAACCAAGAAGGCAATGGTTGGCAATCATGATAATGTTTTAATAGGCGAAGCAAAATTTGATGCGGCAAACTTTGGTTTAAGTTCAGGTATTTCCGACACATTCGGAATCAGTTCAAGAATAAATAAAGAAACAGGAGATCAGGAAAAGCAAGTAGTGAAAAGCGATGCCACTTCGGGTAAAAAATTTACTGCCCGCTTAGTTTATAATTTCAATCCACGCCGATATGCGGTGGTTGATAAAAGATTTGAAAACCAGCTTAAAGGTTTCGCTTCAACAGGTATTGATAGTTCACGAAATATTAAGTTACTATCATACCAACCCAATCATTTGAATTACGAAAGTTCATCTGCCAAGGAGAGCATCATTATTTTCTCGGAAATTTATTACAGTCATGGATGGGATGCTTATGTGGATGGAAAACCCGCCGATTATTTCCGTTGCAATTATGTTTTGCGTGGAATGAAACTGCCTGCTGGTAATCATAAAATAGAATTCAAATTTGAACCCGATAGTTATTACACAGGCGAAAAAATTGCAATGGCAAGCAGCGCTTTAATTCTTCTAATATTTTTTGGTGTGATGGGAATGGAAATAATGAAGTGGCGAAAAGAGCGTTCAGGAAACTGATACATGAATACTAATCGGAAAAAAGTTCTCATTATAACTTACTACTGGTTTCCTGCCGGAGGAAGCGGTGTTCAGCGGTTCATGAAGTTTGTAAAATATTTGCGTGCTTTTGGATGGGAGCCCATTATTTATACAGCTAAAGATGCCGAGTATCCGGTGCTTGATCTGTCGATGGAAAAAGATATTCCTGAAAACTTAGAAATTATCAGAACAAAAATCCGTGAGCCGTATTCGTTTTATAAATTTTTTGTTGGGCAAAAGCAGAGTGAGAAAATGAATCCTGCTTTTTTCACCGAGAAAAAGAAAAATACATGGGCTGAAAATATTTCGGTATGGATTCGCGGAAACTTTTTTATTCCGGATGCGCGTATGTTCTGGATAAAACCTTCAGTCAACTATTTAGAAAAATACCTGAAAGAAAATAAAGTGGATGCCATTATTTCTACGGGGCCACCACATTCAGTTCATCGCATTGCACTGCAGTTGCATCGTAAATTAAATATTCCGTGGCTTGCAGATTTCCGCGACCCGTGGACGAGCATTGATTTTTATCATGAATTAAAATTAACCAAGCGAGCCGATGCAAAGCATCATCGCATGGAAGCCGAAGTTTTAAAAGAAGCCAATGCAGTAACTGTAATTGGTTACACGATGGGAGAGGAGATGAAAAAATTAGTGAACAGAGATTATGATGTAATCACCAATGGATTTGACAGCGAAGATTCAATACCTGCCGAGTCAATACAACTCGACAAAAAATTTTCTATTGCGCACATTGGCACAATGGTTCGTGCGCGCAATGCACCGGAGTTATGGAGTGCGCTGAAAGATTTATTGATTGAAATTCCGGAATTGAAAAATGATTTGGAAATAAAACTCGTTGGTAAGGTTGACTTGAATGTAAAAAATTCATTGAACGAAAATGGTTTAACACCTTACACCAATTTCGTGAGTTACCTGCAACACGATGAAGTAATAAAAACACAAGCCTCATCGCAAGTTTTATTGTTGATGGTAAATAGAACTCCCACAGCAAAAGGAATTATTACCGGAAAAGTTTTTGAATACCTGGCAAGCGGTCGCCCCATTGTTTGTATTGGACCATATGATGGTGATGCTGCGCGCGTACTGAAGGAAGCGCAAACCGGATTTATGGTTGGCTTTGATGAGACTGAAAAAATGAAAACTGTTATCCGTGATTTGTATAATCAATACAAACAAGGAACCTTAAAAGCATCAATAGGAAACATAGATTTATTCTCCAGAAAAAATTTGACTAAACAATTGAGCGGGGTGCTGGAGCGGATAGTGAAAAAATAAATTATTATCTCACTAGTGTAACATTTCCTTTCATAAAAACACTTGAATGAGTATAAGTGTTACTTCCTGAAATAACCCATGCGTAAACCCCGATTCCGCATGGCATATCATGAAATAAACCATCCCAACCTTCGGTAATATCATTGGTTTGCCAAACCAATTGACCCCAACGATTATATATTCTGAAATAGTATAATTCAAAACCACATGAATAAATGATGCTGTACAAATCATTTCTATCATCGCCATTTGGAGAGAATGCATTTGGGATATAAATATTAGCTGCATCTACATTTATGGCCATTGAATATTTAACCTGACAACCATCGGCTGTTTCGATTACCAGAGTGTAAGTAGTATTTATATCAGGAGCAGCCACAGGTGATGTTGAAGTTGAATCACTTAAACCATAAGCTGGTTCCCAATGAAAATTAAATCCGGTTGTGGTAACACCTGAGTATAGTTGAATGGATTGATCGCAAAAAATAGTTGTATCTGGTAAAGCTGAGACCGGTGGAACCAAAATATTTATACTCACCTCGTCAGTTGTAAAACAACCTGTGGAATCGGAACCAATTACTGTATAAGTTACACTGCTAATTGTATTGGCAATTGGATTTGAAATGTTGTATGATGATAAACCAGTGGAAGGAACCCATTGATAATTGGTTGCACCAGTCGCATTTAACTGAACAGGAATAGTAATGCATAAATCTGTATCTCCAGTTGCAATAACAGTAGGCGAAGTGAAAACTGTAACGGTCATTTGTGCTGTATCGCCACAACCTGCACCATTTGTTGCGATTAGAGTGTAGGTTGTAGTTGCCTGCGGATTTGCATTAACAATATTTCCGGTTGAAGAATTTAAACCTGTTGCAGGAGACCAGGTATATTGTGAAAATCCTCCACCCGCGTTCAGTTGCACAGGTTGACCTGAACACATTGAAGTATCATTTAAGGTTAATGAAACAGGAGCAGTTATTTTCCAAAAATCACTATAAACAGTACTTGAGTTTTTTCCTGTTCCGAAATAACCTGAACCGTTTATTGTAAAAGAAAACGCAAACCATCGTGAAGTGAATGGACCATTTGGCATTACCGTCCATGCATTTGTTCCAACATTATAACCGGTAACTTTATTTAATGCACCACTTCCATTTATGCCAGCAATGAGATAATAATTATTACAGAGTTTAATGAGTCGGGCATCATCATTTCCATATGGAAGACTCGTTTTAGCGGTCCAGCTATTCGTTCCAGAGTCATAAGAATAAAAATCGCTGAGAAAAATACCTGAGCCTGAATCGTATTGACCGAAACCTCCATAACCTAAACCATTATCATTAATTCCTGAACCTCCGCTTCTTCCAGCTGTACCGGGGAAATCAGCAATCTGTGTCCATACATTTGTGCCGGAATTGTATTTATAACAATCTTGTTCATAAGGAGGCCCACCTGTTGAACCCGTACAAACATATCCTTCACCATTTAAAACAAATTCTATAACATCATATCTGTCTGAACCCGGGAAACTCGCAATAGGAGTCCAAGTATCTGTGGAAGGATCATATTTATAAAAATTACCTGAGCAATTTCCGGCAGTAATTAATCCCATTCCAACATAAGCAAAATTGCCAATAACAAAAGCAGCAGGGTGATAAATACTTCCGCCCGGATAATTTGCTTTTTGTGTCCAGGAATCTGTAACAGGATCATATTCCCAAACTTCATTCAGGTAGGGAGGATTGTATGAAGCATTGTTACATCCTCCAATAACATAACCTTTTCCGTTAATTGAAAAACTTGTGCAGGCAAATCGTGCACCGAATGGAGGTTGTGCTATGGCATTTGACCAAGTAAGTTGAGCAGAACATTCAAATACAATCACAATCATAAGAAGTAAAACAGTGGAAATAATTTTTACTGTTTTACTATTTCGATTTATGTATAGAATATGAATCATGAAAAATTCAGTTATTGGGAAGCATACAAAATTGTTTCACTTGCGTAGATTGTGTAATGCCCGAGATAAAATTTGTAACCAAGATTTAAATTATCAATTTGTTTTATCAGTCCTGTAAAATCATTCATGTTGTGATAAATTGAAATGGCAAGTTTTGGTTTAAATCTTTTCAAAGTATTTACTGCACCATTTAAAGCAAATGATTCTGCACTTTCAATATCGGTTTTAATGAAATCCAGCTTTTGAATATTATAACGCTGAACAAAATCATCAACTGTTATTGTTTTTGTTTCTCCCTCACTGCCATCAAATTTTTCGAATTTTACCTGACTTGCGGAGCCTGCATCACTGAAATAAATTTTTTTGTCAGATGTATCCCACAATGGAAACGGAACAATTTCAACTCTGTCTTTTATAGTTTCATTGTTAGCAATATTTTTTTTCATTACTTCAATATTGCCGGGAATAAATTCGAATGAATAAACTTTTCCTTTCTCACCAACTAAGTAACTGAAAAAAACAGCCGTGTCGCCATAGCAACCACCTAAATCCAAAGCAATATCGCCTGCTGCTGGTCCTAATCTTTTTCCATTTACATCTTTTACATATTGCTGAACCACGAAAGTGGTATAAGCTCCTTTTGCATTGATGTAAACTTTGAGCGGGAATCCGATTTTTTTCAAATCATAACCAAACAATTTCCATGGTGGCGATTTAATTTTTAACGAATCGGTTTCATTTTCAAGAGCCCTCATTTCTTTTAAACCCATCCAATAACTTGGTGTACTTAGTGGTAACCTTACTTTTAAATATCCCAATAGCTTAAAAGCTGTTAATTGAATAAACAATTCTTTGGAACCTTCATCTTCCAGTTTATTATAGAAAAATTCGAGTCCATTCAGGTAACGATCAAATTTCATCATTTTGCCAAGAAATATTTTCTTATAGAAATAATCATTTCTTAAAAGATTTCCCATCACTGCTTTCGTAAACAGAAATCGTTTTCCAACATTGACTAATTGTTTTTTCGCTGAAAGTTTTTTCGGGAACGCAATGTCGTCGTGATTGTCAGAATAATAATTTCCGGTTTCCCTGATCAATCGTTCCCTTAAGATTTCTAAAAACATTTTACAAAGTACTTTTTGCGTTGGCTTCAAATGTAATTACAGAATCAATTCTCTACACATCCAAGGTAAAATCATTTTTGCCGACTGCCTACTGATTTCTGCTTACTGATATTACTTTCGCCACATGATTAATGTAACCCAAACTTATCTTCCACCTCTTGAGCAATACGAAAAGTATTTAAAGGAATTATGGGAAAACCGCTGGGTCACTAATAATGGAAAGTTTGTTCAGCAGTTGGAGGCTGATATAAAAAAGTATCTCGGTGTTAAACATTTTTTCTTCTGCACCAATGGAACAGTGGTTTTGCAAATGGCCATTAAGGCATTGCAATTGAAAGGAAAAATTATCACCACTCCGTTTTCGTATGTGGCCACGGTGAACAGTATTTTGTGGGAGGAATGCGAACCTGTTTTTGTTGATGTGAAAGCAAGCGATTGTTGCATTAACGACGCACTTATTGAACAACAAATTACTCCTGATACATCAGCCATTCTCGCCACTCATGTTTATGGTAATCCGTGTAATGTGGAGGCAATAAAAAAAATAGCCGACAAATACAACTTGAAAGTTATTTACGATGGCGCACATGCATTTGGCACTACGCTAAACGGAAAACAATTGCTGAGTTATGGTGATGTGAGTACATGCAGTTTTCACGCAACTAAATTATTTCACACCATTGAAGGCGGTGGTATTATGACCAACGACGATGTAGTAGCACGACAACTTTATTTGTTCCGACAGTTCGGTCATGTGTACGACGAATATTTTTCAGTCGGTATAAATGCAAAGAACTCAGAGTTTCATGCCGCAATGGGGTTGTGTTTGTTGCCTGAAGTTGAAAAATTTATAGAGAAAAGAAAGCTGGTTGCTGATTGGTATGCTGAAGAATTAAAAGGTTTGAATATTCAAATCCCTCATTCATCGCTCAACATCCGATACAATCATGCTTATCATCCTGTAATATTTGAATCAGAAAAAAAATTACTGGCTGTGATGGAAGGATTGAAAACTGAAAATATTTTTGCACGCAGATATTTTTATCCATCGCTAAACTCTTTGCCATTCGTTAAAAAAATTTCGTGTCCGGTATCAGAAGACATCAGTTCGCGGGTGTTATCTCTTCCGTTGTTTTATGAAATTACGAGGGAAGAAGTGGAGCTGATTTCATCTGTCATTAAAAAAATATTGAACTGAAGGTTTCCAATTGGAAATATTATGCAGATAAAAGTTGACTGATATAACCAAGCCGCTTCTTCTCAGAAAAAAAAGTATCAAGTTGTTTTGAGTTATTTAATTTTTCTTCTTCGGATAATGGAAAAGAAATAATTTTAGGATTTTCTTTCAACTCATCAAGTGTAAAAATTTTGATTCCAAGTTCTTTCAGAAAATAATAAGCAGGACACTCTTTGTTCATGAAAATTTTCTTCCCGAGTTTTATCAGCATATTAATATTTGCCATTCCTTCTGTTCGTTTCACATTAAATATTGCTGCTTCAGTATTATTAATCAATTGATAATATTTTTCTCTTGGCAAAAATTCGGTAACAGGATAGAAATGAGTTGATAATAATTTTTTTCCTTGTTCAATTACTTTTTCACGATAGTTTGCATCGCCATATGACAGTGGACAAATTATTTCATACGGAATAGAAATATTCAATTCGCATATCAACTTGATTGTATCTAAATGATTTCCTGTAAGTGATGATGAGTGTCCGACTAAAATTCTTGTGATTGCGTCATCCGATTTTTTTTCGTTTATAATTTTTTCAGCGTCTTCATATCCAGCTGCATAAAAAAATGTTTTGAACTTTGCATCAGTCGGAGTTTGCACTTTCACCCATTCCAAATCATACGGGTTGTAATGAACAAAATAATTCAGCCGTTGAATTGCTTTCTTCTTTTGCTCAAATAATTCTGATTGACCTTTGCTTCCGCGAAGTTTCTGCCGGAGTGTTTTGTAAACCCATATTGGATTCATTGCATAAGCCCATCGCGGATTGTTGAACCATTTTATTTTTTGTTTCGATGCAAATTGCTTGTAGTAATTAATTGTTTCGGGTTCATAAACTCTTTCATAATAAAATG
>JAHEZG010000055.1:9453-15095 GCA_023251195.1 Chitinophagaceae bacterium
ATTCCCCCAAAAAACCGAACTGATTTCAATATCAGCAGGCGCGTTGATAATTGCCTCACAAGCTTCATACGACAACCAGTGAACAAAAAGTCTTTTGTATTTTTTGCCAAGTTGCGAAATTATCTGCTTGTATTTTCTGCTGCCATACTTATATAAAAAAATATTTTCTGAAGGAAATATGAAAGTTTTTCCAGCCATTCCTTTTCCATAAACTAAAAAGTGTTGGTCGGTAAAACCTAAAGCATTTACATCTTTAATAAAATCTCTTGTGAATGCCTGATCAATTAGAATATGAAGTGTCAAGTGTATTATTTATTTATTGGCTTGGCAGGAATGCCTATAACAGTAACATCATCAGGTACATCTTTATTTACTACTGCACCTGCTCCAACATTGCATCGCTTTCCGATTTTTAATCCCGGTAAAATAACAGCTCCTGTTCCGATGAATGAAAATTCTCCGATTTCTACTTTGCCTGAGACATGAACTCCTGGGCACAACTCAACATAGTTTCCGATAACAGCATCATGACCCACAGTACAATTCAAATTTATCAAAACACCTTCTCCAATTGAAATATCATTTGTCAAAACATTTCCTGTCATAATTGTTGCGCCTTTTCCAATTTGATTATTGAAGTGACCAATTCGAGCAAATGGGCTAATTACAGTTGTCAATTCACCACCACATTCTTTCATTTTTTCAGCCATCATTTTTCTTGCTTTTGGATTTCCTAAGCCAAGAGAAAATGATGGGCCATTTTTATCAAAAAATTTTCGAGCATCTTCAAACGATTTTATTACGCTGAATTGTTCATATAACGCATCAGACAAGTCATTTGAAATATTATCAAAAAATGCTAATCCATTATGAAGATTTGATTGATGTAGTACCTCCAACAACTCTTTTGCAAAACCTTTAGCGCCAATTATCAGCATAATGTTTTAAAATTGAATTCGTAATGTGTCAAGATTAAATTTTTTCAAAAGTAAAAATTACTTTTGACTTCACTTAAAGCATTAAATGCCAAGATTAAAGGATATTTCTTTATTTAAAACCACATTCTTTTTCCTTCTCGTTTTCGGATTTGGAAATTCCTATTCGCAAACTTTTTTTAATGTTTATACCAATTTCAATTTGGGCGGTATGGCAATGGAAAAATCGCCAGATGGAAATTTATTTGTTGGAGGAAGCAAAGGTGACAGCGCAATGGTTATGAAAATTACTCCAATGGGACTTCCAATTTGGACTATCGCATTCAAACCAACTACATCAACACATAAGTTTTATGTTACTTCTTTTCAAATTACTCCCGATAATTTTTTAATTGGTGTTGGCGTTAGCACTGAACCTGCTACTATTTTACCTGGTGAAGCATTTTATTTTAAAATGGATTTAGCTGGAAATGTTATTTATTGTAAAGTAATTTCAGGGGTTGCACATCGTTTTACAATCAGAAGAATGCTTGTCTTAAGTACCACCTCTTATATTATTATTGGAGCACATGAACCAGTATCCGGGGCTTATGCTGATCCAATGATTATCAAAATTGATGGGACAAATGGAAATGTAGTTTTACAAAGCCCTCGATATGATTATGATGATATCTATATTGATGATATTTCCGAATCTCTTTTGAGTACTGATAAAAAGGCTGTTTATTCAACCGGCAGAATGTATATTTCTGGTGCTACACCTGATCAAATGAGAATTTTTATAACAAAGTTTGATACCATGGGAAATGACTTATGGACGAAGTATTTTGTATATCCTACTACTTCAGCTGCAAGAATGTATGGGCATTGTATGACCAAAGACAACGATACATTGGTGATAAATTATTGTGGCGATAACAATGGAACTTCCGCAAATTTTGAACTTGGACTTTTAAAATCTGATACTGCAGGAAATATGTTGTGGTCAAAGAATTATGAAATTACAGGTTCGACTTTTGAAAAATGTTTTAGAATTTTTAAAATGAGTTATGGTTATGCAATGGTCGGGTTTGAAACTGGGGCATCACAAAATTTACTAGTTCTAACTGTTGATCATAACGGGAATGTTCTTTGGTGTAAATCTTATGGAAGTTCAACACAAGATGAATTTAATGTTCCTTTATTTGGAGCATTGCCAGCGACAACAGTCGGTGATACCATTTATTTCACAGGAATTAGAGTATTAACAGCCACCACAACCGACATGGTAATAGGCAAGTGCGATCAGAATGGTGATATAGATTGTGCAACTGTAAATAATCTGAATGTGGTAACTACCAACAATCCTGTATTTACTGATACGAGAATTATTACAGCCACTCCTGAACCTGTTGCATTTACTCCTGTAACTTATTTTGAATATCCTGTAATTCCAGATCCATGCCCACCACTTTCTGTTTCGCTTGGCAATGATCAAACAATATGCGCAACCATAAATTTGCAATCGCAAGTAAACACCAGTTGTGTTAATCAAACCGAATTATTGTGGTCAACAGGTTCAACCGGAACAAGCATTCCAATAACTGCATCAGGCACTTACTGGCTTCAGGCATCAACAAATTGCGCTGTTGCTGCTGATTCAGTTACAATTATATTAGGAGGGCCCCCTGTAATTTCTGTTTCAAATGATACAATTTTATGTCAGTCAGATTCTGTTCAGTTAAATGCGTCTGGAGCAGTTTCTTATTCATGGGCTCCACCGCTTAACCTAACTTCACTAAGCGTTTCAAATCCAACTGCAAGTCCTGTAACTTCAACAACTTATACTGTTACCGGTTTTGATGCCAGCGGATGCAGTTCATCAGGTACTATATCAGTTTCCATATTAACAGCAGGATTTTTTACGCCACCCGATACTACCATTTCTTGCAATGAATCTGTAATGCTTACAACCGGTGTTGGTACCAGTGGATTTTCTTATCATTGGGAACCAAGCTATGGCTTGAGTGATACTGCTTCGGCAAATCCGGTTGCATATCCCGATGTGGCAACAACATATACGCTCATTGTGCAAACAGATCAGGGGTGCGAATTGCGTATTCCGGTGGCGGTGAATGTGGAGGCAGAGGACATCTATATTCCAAATGCATTCAGTCCGAATGCCGATGACATCAACGATTATTTTTCAATCATCAACAGTTGTGGGTTTGAACTTACTTATTTCAGAATATACAATCGATGGGGGCAAATGGTATGGGAAACCAATGACATAACTGAAGGATGGCCCGGAACTTTTAACGAAGTGCCCTGCGGAATGGGTGTATATGTCTGGGTAGTGGTTGGTAGAAATTCATATAACAATCAATCAGTGATGAAAAAAGGAAATGTATCGCTGATAAAATAGCAGCGAAAATTTATAAATATTTCTTCTTGAAAAAATCTATTGAAGAAAATATTTCGGTTCGATAAACAAAAAATATTAAAAGGCAGGCAGTTGCAAATCCAATTGAGTTTACAATGTAATAATTGAGGTTGGTTGTAAAATAATTCAGCACAATAACCAACACACTATAAGCAAGCGGCAGAAAAATCATTTTTATTTTATTGAAAGTGAAATGAAAAACCTTTTCACTTTCCCAATACATCAAAAATAACTGTACTGGTTTAACCACCAAAAGCGACCAGGCTGCACCCCACAAACCAAAATACTTTACAAAAAAGAAACTCACCACTACCTGAACGATGGCTGTAATTAAAAAAACTTTAGGAAGCATAAAAGTTTTTTTGAAATAATAAGCAGGGGCAATGTACATGAACAACATGGAACTTGTTATGAAAGAAACAGAAAGCAGCGGCAGATATTGAAATGATTGAT
Source organism: Chitinophagaceae bacterium (assembly GCA_023251195.1). Classification (GTDB taxonomy): domain Bacteria; phylum Bacteroidota; class Bacteroidia; order Chitinophagales; family UBA10324; genus UBA10324. The sequence goes on from JAHEZG010000055.1 coordinate 13,264, forward strand.
AATAATTTTGGTTGGTTACAACAAGCGGAACAATAAGTGGAAAAAATAAGATAGTGGCGGCAATCATCAGCAAACTCAACGCACTTAAACTGTGAAAATATTTATTAATTTCAGGAGTAGATTCTGTATTATTTTTTTCTTTCCAGATTGAAAATATTTTCGGATAAATAGCACTGATCATTCCCCTGATTACAAAATCAATAAGCAATGTGCACTTGACTCCAAAATCATAAATTCCCACCAAGGATGGTTCGCTGAAATGATTGATGATAAAGCGGTCGATGTAGCCGATTACCCAGAACATTAGAAAATAAATAACTATCGGCGTGCAAAATGACCACGCACCTTTTAACAATTTAAAATTGAAATGAAACCCTGACTCACTTTGAAAAAAATAAAATGATAATAAAAAAATACCGACACCTGAAAACAATCGGCCATACATTGGTCCAACAAGTGTAAGTGGATAGAGATATAAACCAACAATCGAAATGAGTAGTGTTAAAACAAAATTGAAAAGATTCATCCACATAAAGCGGATGGGCCGCTGCTGATTGATGAGTAATAAAGTATAAGTTTTAAAAAAACTATTGAACATGGCAGTTGCCACCGACATTATTCCATAAGGAAAAAAATCAATTTTGCCATCGAAAATCCAGTTGAATAAAGATGGGAAAATAAAAACCGACAGCAGAATAAATAAAGCACCAATACCAATAAGTGTTAAGTAAACTGTACTGATATATTTTTTTAATTGCTCAGGTGAATCTTTTAATTCGTAATAATGAATACCAACCATTCCATCAAATGAATAGTTAATAATTACCTGAATTAATAAAGTGAAGCTGATAAAAATGGCCAGCAATCCAAAATCATTTGTGCTTAAAAGATTAGTATAAAACGGAAGCAGAATAATACTGGACGCCAATGGAAGCGCACCAAACACAGAATATATAAGCGAAGATTTAAGAAAATTCCTGGAGATCATTTTAATATAATGAATCGATACAAGTATATTGATTTAGCCAATTCTTACAATTGATTTTACCAACCATCGCAATTAAGAGTGTAAGAAGTAAGAATTTTAAAATCTCAATTGCAGCGTAAATTATTTACATAATAATTGTGTCAATTGGTTTTTTACATATATTGCGCTTCAACTTTTTAACTTAATAAATTTTTAAATCATTTTTTGCAGATAAATTTGGTTCGTTAATATGAAAAAACTTGCACTCTTTTTACTTGTCATTATTATTTCCTCAGAAATTAAAGCTCAGGATATACACTATTCTCAGTTTTATGCTTCGCCGCTAACATTAAATCCTGCTCTTACAGGAATTAATGATTGCAATTACCGCGCAGGCATTATGTATAGAAATCAATGGCACAGCATAACCCCAACTACCGCTTACACCACACCATCGCTTTCATTTGATATAAATAATCTAGCGGCCCGTTACATTAAAACCGGAGTGCTATCTGCCGGATTGTTGGTTTTGAACGATCAGGCCGGAGATGGAAATTTGTCAAATCTATCCATTCTGGCATCAGCAGGATATTTGTATTATTTCGACTCTGAAAAAAAATATGGCGTATCTATAGGCTTGCAAACCGGCTATGTTCAAAAACGAGTGGATGCCTCTTTACTTAATTTTGAGGAGCAATTTGATGGAACCACTTTCAACCACAGTATTTTAACCAGCGATGTTACCAGCATTAACTCAAAATTCGGTTACCTTGATATGAATACTGGTTTGGTATTTCTTGGTCATGTAAACCCTAAAATAGATTTATATGCCGGTGGAGCACTGTTTCATTTGATACAACCAAAA
>JAHEZG010000363.1 GCA_023251195.1 Chitinophagaceae bacterium
GATGGAATTATAATTGATGGCAATACCAAAAAAAAATATGGTCACAAAACTCCTTTTGAATATAAAGTCGGAAGATTGGTTCCAAAAGCTGGAGGAGTTTTGCCCGGATTTAATGAAGGAATGAAACAACTGAATGTAGGAGGCACTGCCATTTTCATTCTACCACCAACACTTGGTTATGGAACCAATGATTTAAAAATTATTCCACCAAATTCCGTTTTGATTTTTAATGTGCAGGTGCTTGGAATAAATTAATATCACATTGGAAAAAGTATTACAGTCAGTCATTTCGCAAAAACAAATTATTATGAAATTCAAGATAAACGAATACATAAAACAAATCCAAAGTACAATGAACAAAAAATTAATCTTAGCATCAACAATGATCTTATTCATTGCCATTACTTCACACGCACAAACTGGAACAGTCATTACTGATACGCGCAACAAAGGTTATTGGCAAGATGGTAAAATAATTACACAATGGAATTGCCCTGATGATTTGGGTTATCCTCCGGTCAATATAAAATCATGGGACAAAGTTCCAGCAGTCAATGGCAGACTTCCGACATTAAAGGAAACACAAAACGGAACAGCCATTCATCATTATGGCGGAAGTTCAAATCCGAATGTGAAATCTTACAACGAAATCACTTTGCCAAAACTTGCTTACATCAAAAGCCCAAATGCAGGAATTAATGAATTGGTTATTGTGATTCAGATTGTGCAGACCAATAATTATATTATTGTTGGTTACAGATATGTAACAGGTGGTTGCGGCGGTTCGCTAATTCAGGACTTTCATTTCTTAACTGATGACGAAATAAAAAAAGTAGTTGGCAATTAATTTTTATAAACCAAAATAAAAATCATGAAAAACTTTTTTCCGGTTCTGTTACTCTGTATTTTCTTCAGCAATTGCAACGGACAAAATAAAACTACAACAGGAAATAAAAACAGTACTTCAAGTACATCCGACTTGCATAAAATTTCAAAACCGGAAAACGGTTGGCAGGATGCATCAATTGGTTGCAGCATAAAAGATAAAAAAGGAAATCTTTGGTTCGGCTCAAACGGACAAGGAGTTTATCGCTACGACGGAAAAATATTCACTCACTTCAGTGAGAATGATGGACTATATGATAACATTGTGTATTCCATATTGGAAGATAAAAGTGGCAACATCTGGATTGGTTCGAAAACCGGATTGAGTAAGTATGATCCTAATGGAATGGACGATAAAAAATTTATTCATGTTCCAATTATTGTAACTATAAACCTTGCTAACCTCCAAAAAAATACAACCAATAAAAATCCTTTATATAAAAATGGTGTGTGGTGTATGTTGCTGGATAACATCGGAACAATTTGGTTCGGCACTGATGATGGCGTTTTCTGCTATAACGGTAGCGGCTTCACCAATTTAATTGATAGGAATGATATTACTAATCGCGACAGTCTGAACATGAAAGCAATTGTTTCTATGATTCAGGATTCAAAGGGGAACATATGGTTTGCTTCCAATCTCGGTGAAGGACTTATTCGGTTTGATGGAAAAAACTTAAGCAGTCTTACACACAAAAATTTTCCGTGGACCCAAAGCATTGCTGAAGATAAAAACGGAAACATTTGGTTTTCTGTAATCGGAAAAGGCATGTGCCGATATGATGGGAAAGAAATAATCACTAATTTTTTCAAAGAGAAACAACCTGGTGGCCTTTATATTATCTGGAATGATAAGGAACACAACATTTGGTTTTGTGATCCATACAACAACATACCAGTTCTTTACTACACCGGAACTGAAACCATAAATTTTACAGCCGAAAATAAATTGATTGATTATAAACTTGCTCCGGTGATTGAAGATAATGATGGCAACATTTGGTTTGCTACAGCAAGTATGGGACTCTATCGTTACGATGCCCGCCTGACAGATTCAGTCGGGCAGGGAAAAAATTTTTCTAAATTTTCAGAATAGCGGTGAAAAAACTTTTCCAAATTTCTAAATTTTGGAAAAGTTGTTCTTGCCTAAAAAAATATTGCGTTTCCTCATTGGCACGGTTTGCAACTATTTCGTATCAGGTTTTTGTTTCTAACACTTTAGCAAACCATTAACAACTCATGAACAGATTTGCTTCAGGTAATAAATAACTTTACCGTTAAATTAAATGTACTGTAACAGTCAAAACATCTTGTCTAAAAATTTTGCATTATGAAAGGTCTGATAATTATAGTGCTTTGCCTATGTACAATGACCACTTACGGTCAGGAAATGCCGCCTGAATTCGATGGACATAAATGGGAAGTTCCATATACACTTGCTGCACCTGAAGATTGGGGCATTGAGCGATTTCTTGTCCCGATTAATTTTGCTCCACAAATTTCTTACAAGGGTGTTGAAGATATTCGCTTTGCCCCTGGATGGGCCAAAGTAAAAAGTGAAGAATACTGGAGCTACGCATTCTTATGGTATTTAGAAGGAGATATAAAAACGGATATTAAAATAATTGAAAGCAATTTAAAAGCTTACTATACCGGATTGATTGCAAGTAACGGCAGTGCTATTCCCAAAGAAAAACTGATACCAGTGATAACATCATTCAAAAAAACTCGAACTGATAACGGCGATTCTGAAACTTTTATAGGAACAGTTTCGATGCTGGATTATATGCAACAAAAACCGATCATCCTGAATTGCAAAACACACTTAAGAACTTGTGACGGAGAAAATAAAACTTTCATCTTTTATGAATTATCTCCGCAATCCTTTTCTAATAATATTTGGCTTAGTCTCGATAAGTTATGGAGCGATTTTAGATGTCTTTCAAAATAAATCTGAATCATGAAACTACTTTATCCGCTTCTACTGTTACAGTGTATTTTTTTTAATTCGTGTAAAGCGCAATCAACTTATTCCAAAGAAACAGAGGAGCAGATAAAGCAAGTAGAAAACAATCTCGCCGGTCCGGTGAAGGTGGAAGGAGAAGCAGCATGGAATATTGAGGACCGACTGGCGCATTACAAATTCAATGGTGTAAGCATAGCCGTGATTGAGAATTATAAAATAGTTTGGGCAAAAGGTTATGGCTGGGCTGATGTGCAGGAAAAAATACCTGTAACAGTAAACACTTTGTTCCAGGTTGCATCGGTGAGCAAAAGCATCAACAGCATGGGTGTATTAAAACTGGCGCAGGATAAAAAAATAGATTTAAATACGGACATCAATCAATATCTCACTTCATGGAAATTTCCTTACGATGCTGTTTCCCATGGAAAAAAAATAACCACTTTAAATTTGTTAACTCACACAGGAGGAATAAGCAACAACGCTCCTGAATATGTGAGCAAGGATACAATCCCAACCTTAATACAGATATTAAATGGTAATGCATCGCCTTCGCGGTTTATCTGGTCAGATGTAACAGCCGTGCGCTCTATTACTGAACCGGGTTTTATCTCGCAATATTCCAACAACGGCATAGCTATTACACAAGTGATGGTTAGTGATATCACTTATAAATCGTACGAACAATACATAGCTGAAACAGTTTTTAAACCATTGGGAATGATGCATAGCTGTTACACCGCTGATTCAATAAAAAGTCAACATCAGATTTTAGCGACTGCTTACATGAATGGAGTGGAAGTTCCAGGCAAGCACATTATTGTTCCGCCAATTGCCGCAGGTGGTTTGCTGACAACTCCAACTGACTTAGCGAAGTTTGTTATTGAATTGCAA
>JAHEZG010000364.1 GCA_023251195.1 Chitinophagaceae bacterium
GCGGATGAAGAAATTTTAAAGCTTGTAAAAAAAGAATTACCGAAAAAAATTCCGCATGTATTTATTTCAGCTTATAAAAAAGAAGGAATTGATAAAATGAAGGAGATGATTTGGAATACGCTTAACAATTGATAATGGATAATTGAAAATGGATAACGGAAAATTACCAAGGCAATGAATTGTCAATTTTCCAGTTTCAATTATGCTTTAAAAGTTACCGACTCAGCACCACATAATCCTTCAACAAGGTTCTGAGAAATTCCAGCTTGTCTTTTGGTTCTTCCACTGATAATTTATTTGCTGTAACAATTGCTATTCTTTTCAAAGCCTCGCGGTGAACTTCGTTTTTATATTTTCCATATCGCTCAATCACCTGCTTAATTAAAATCATTTCTTCTTCACGCAGCAACCGCACATTGGTATAAACCGGTTGGTAATCCATTAATGTTCTGATAGAAAGAATTTCGCGCAATGAAACGGTGCGTGATGGTCGCAACCGCACAACCGTTGTGTTTGCAATTAAATCGCCCAACCGCTGACCTTTATTTCCTGAACTGATTAATGAACTGGCAACCATACCAAGCGAAACATAAATATCAATAAGGCGGAAAGCCCATCGCATCATGTAATCACTCGTGGTAGGTTCCTTGCCATTGAGTTTTATAATTTTTATTCCCAATGCTTTTTTTCCCAATGATTGTCCGTTGCCTATTACCTCTGAAGTGAGTGAGTAGAAAACATAAAACGGTACGATAAAAAAATAAATAAAATATTCAGTGAACTGATCGCGTGTGATTGTTGACACCAGAAAAATTAAAAGCACAATGCCAACAATGATGATAAAATAATCCATCAGAAACGAAATGATTCGTTCGCGTACGGATGCCAGTTCGTACTCGATGGTTACATTTTGTGTGGTGTTGATGGCAATTGTTGGCAATGGAAAAATATTTTCGGTTGCGAAATATAGATTTCTATTTTCGTTCGCGAACTATTTAAATGCGCGAAACTTCTTTCATAGAACAAAACAAAAAAAAGTGGGATGAGTTTGAGACCATTCTCAAGCAGGAGCGCCGCGATCCTGATAAACTCAGTGAGTTGTTTATTCAGGTGACAGATGATTTATCGTATGCACGAACTTTTTATCCGAACCGTTCAGTAAAAATTTACCTGAATAACCTTGCACAAAAAATTTTCCGGAATATTTATCGCAATCGTTTCTCAGGTTGGAAAGCATTTTTCAATTTCTGGCTGGAAGAATTGCCATTGGTGATTTATGAGGCAAGAAAAGAATTTTATGTTTCACTGATTGTTTTTTTTCTTGCTATGGGAATCGGTGTTTTGAGTTCAATGTATGACCCGGAATTTCCAAAATTTATTTTGGGCGACGGATACATTGAAATGACCAAAACTAATATTGATAACGGCGATCCGATGGCAGTTTATAAATCCAGTCAGCAAATGGATATGTTTCTTGGAATCACACTCAATAATCTTCGTGTTGCATTCTTTACTTTTTTATTGGGATTATTTGCTTCAATAGGAACAGTAGGTTTTTTGTTATACAATGGAATTATGGTTGGCACTTTTCAGTATTTCTTTTTGCAAATGAATGCTGATCATCCCGGTGTGTTGCGCGAATCATTATTGACAATCTGGATGCATGGCTCATTGGAAATTCCATCCATCATTATTGCAGGAGCTGCCGGAGTTTCACTTGGCAAGGGCTTACTTTTCCCCGGAACATACACGCGCTTTCAGGCATTTCAACTTTCGGCCCGAAGAGGATTGAATGTGATGCTTGGAATAACTCCGGTAATTATTCTCGCTGCATTTATAGAAAGTTTTTTAACGCGCTATACTGATTTGCCTGATGCTGTGCGGATATTTTTTATCCTGTTTTGTTTTGCTTTTATCATTGGCTACTTCATTGTATTTCCATTTGTGAAAAGCCGAAGCGGACGAAGTGCGAAGCTGATTGAGTTTCGTTTGCCCGCCACTGAAAAAAGAATAGTTGATTTTCACCTGATAAAAAAATCAAGTGAAGTGTTTGCCGAAACTTTTACCATGTATAATACCTTCCTGAAAAAGCATTGGAAGTTCGGATTGTTTTTTTCGACAACAGTTACTACTGTAATTTTCTACTTATCAAAAAGCTATTATGAAAAAGGGTTTTATTATGCGCAAAGTATTTTCGATTCTTTCAGAGTAATTCAAAATGTATTTGGATTGTTCAGATACGACAATGGTTCAGCAAGTATTTTTTGTACTACGGCGGTAACTGCACTTTCAGTTTTCAGCGCTCAGTTTTTTTTGATTCGCATTTTTCTTAAAACCGAAAACCGGAAGCCAATTCGCTTTTTCAGCATCCGGAGTTTAAACAGCGGTGTACTTATTTTTTTGTTATTCAGTATATTTTTCATTATGCAATCAAGCGGCTTTCCGTTTTCATACCTCGCCATGTTTCTGGTTCCGTTTGCATTGAATTTAATTTTCATCGTGAATGTAAATTCCGTTAACTGGATGGATGGAATTATTCTCTCCATACAATACCTGCGAAGCGGGGGTTGGGTGCGAATGATTGAAACCTATTTAATGACCGGACTGATTACCTTCTTGTTTTTTCTCATAACAGGTTCACCACTGTTGTGGCTGTATTTTGAAGTCATGAGTTGGAATCTTCCGTTCGAACCTGAAACAGTTTCTACTATTTTAACTTTATCGATGGTGTTTTTAATTTATCTCGGCTTGTATTTATTAATTCCATTGTTGGTACTCGGTGCGGGATTACAATATTTTTCATTGCGTGAAGTGAATGAAGGCACACAACTTTTATCGCAGGTAAAACAATTTGAGGAAGGGAAGTATGCGCGGTAAGGGGAAAGTTATTTGTTTATTGTTATCAGTTATTTGTAGTTGCTGCTTGCTTTTTATTTCCATCAATTCTGTTCATGCGGAAAATCCTGAACAGGCGAAATATGATTCTTCCACCATAAAATCTTCCGACTTAAATAAGGAGGATTGGGAAAAACAAAAAGACAATTATCAATATGTAAAAGAAGGAGAGAAGAAAAAGAAAATTGAAAAGGAAGATACACTCGACAAGAAAAAAAAGGATGTATCGAATTGGAATTTTGATATGGATACCAATGTGGCGCGCACTGTTTTGATTTCATTGGTCATTGGTGTTTTGATTTTAGTTATTGTTTTACTGCTGCGAAAATCAAACTGGATATTTAACAAAAAAGTAAATGATAAAAACTTTCTCATCGCGCGGCTCGAAGAAAATTTACCGGAGAGTGATATTGATCCACATCTTTCAAAAGCAATTAATGAAAAAGATTTTCGATTGGCTTTCAGGTTATATTATTTGTTGCTCATTCAACAACTCGCATTGCAAAAACATGTCGCCTGGCGAAAAGAAAAAACCAATGGCGAATATTTAATTGAATGCAGCACCAAAAATTATTACGAATCATTTGCAAAACTCACACTTGCATTCGATCAGGTCTGGTATGGTGAATACACACTCAACAAAATTTCATTCGATGATTATCAGAATGAATTCAAATCCATTCTTCAGCAAATCAATCAGCCATCATGAAAAAATTCGGTTGGTTAATTATTGTTGGAATTGCGTTGTTGTTATTTGTCATTATTTATTTGTTAACACCTGCACAGGAAAAATATGACTGGTCGGTTTCT
>JAHEZG010000365.1 GCA_023251195.1 Chitinophagaceae bacterium
AAAAAATTTATTCCGAGTTTACCAACATTTAAAACGAGGGGTGTCAAAACTAAATGAATCTTTTAGATAAAGAAGCAACCCTAAAACATTTTCTTTTAGGTATTTTAAGCTTGACACCATTTATTCAGAATGCTAACATGGTCGAAAGATTGTCGTTCAAAATAACTCTTTAGAATAACCGGATGGAGTATAGAGAAATCGTAATGTTATGTTATCCATCGGAGAGTTGCACACTGACTCTGGCACCGAGAACGCCTTGCCTGAGAAACAAGGGCTGCCTGGTAAATAAGTGACGAATAAGCTTCGGCTTTATCGCATAACATCCGTAGGGTTGCGCCCTGCTACTCCATCTTTCTTCCTAAAATAAAATTATAAAGTATTTTATTAAAGAACTAAAAAAAGCCACTTGCAAAATACAAGTGGCTTTATTTTTAATTTGAAAACAACTAATCAGCAATCAGCTTTTTAATTATACCAATCACTTCATTCAAGTGTGTGGTGTTATCAATAAGAATTTCACAACACTCACCATTCCAGAATTTCTGAACCGACTCTTTTAAGGTGCGCACTTCATAATGCTTGATTTGCTTGCGGGTCTCCTTTTCAGGATTGAGTAAGACAAGTGTGACCTTGCTGATGGAAAATTTAAAGAATGCGATGTTCTTATTTTTCTTGAGTGAGATGTAATACTTCTGCGTATTAAACCGAAGTTGATTATCTGTTTTCAGTAACTCAGTTTTCATGGTGCTGTAAATCTCCTTTACATTTTCCGATACTTTTTCCAAATGATTTTCTTCAGTGTAAGAAGTAATTTCTCTCTTTTTTCTTTCCTTTTGATACACGGGTTTAACCGGAGTAAAAAGGGAATGCGTTAGGCAGAAAGTAGTTCCGCTACTTGTGTACTTCTTGAACAACATAGGTCTTACAATATTCCACGCCTCAGAATAAATTTCCATCACTTCTTGTAATTCATCCATCTCGTTATCATCAGTCACAAGTTGAATAAATGGTCTGCTTACAATTGCTGCTTTTAAATAGTAAGGAATCTCTTCCGGCTTGACTGTTACACTTAACTCCTTAATCAATTCTTTATTCTTGCTGAGTAGTTCACAGAGTTTCTCAATCGCTTCTTCGCTCCTGAGAAACTTGAAATACTTAGTTATTCTTGGAAAGATATGTCCGAAGAAATCCAACTTTGAGGTGATAATATCCAAGATGAAAAACTTTGGTCGAGCTATTTCACTGATGTCCAGTAAAAAACCAGTTGGAGTGAAATTGCTTTCAAATAAATTCCCATCTTTCTTTTGAAGTGTAACAGTAAAAGTGTTTTGTCCGAAAAGTGTTTTACTGTTTTTAAACACTAATTCTTCCAACTCTTTTGTCGAGCGAAAATTCTTTTCGGTTGCAGGGTTAGCATGTAGGTATTCCGGTGCAAGAGGCAGTAATGCGTCTCCATTGAGTAAGTACAGATTTCTTAATTGGTTTGAGGCGCCTGATAAAGAAACTGGCTGGTTGTTGATTGTTGCTGTTTGATTTGTTTCTGTCTTTTTCATTGTGTGTGATTTTTAGTTTTGAAGAAATGTTTTCACACATATTATCCTCACAGAAAAAAAGGTCAATCAATGGATTTAAATAGAAAGCATGATATAAGAATTGTCAAATACAAAGAGAAACAATGGAATATCAGCTAATCCCTTAAACAGCAAGAAGCTAAAAAATCTGAATACACAAGATGCGACAAGGAGGAATTGGAATAAATAAAAGCAAGCTGAAAATGCCATGAGAAAGAAAACAAGAAAGTATTTTTCCGGACACGAAGTGCCTGAAAATTTCTTTCGAAAAACTTCTGCTTGCTTTTACTTTATGCCGAGAAAATCCTTGCGCACCTGAAAGGCATATTTGTCTTGCGTGTTCAGAATATTTTTGTGAAGGGGATTGGCTGAATAATCAGCAACTAACTTTCATTAGTAAAATTATAAAGCTGCTGCGAAAAATTAATTAGTTTTTTGTTAATCTGTTTCAATGATGAAATCAGAATTTTATATTCAGGATATTTTTTCTGTAACTCCTGTGGGGCGATTTTTTTATAGCGTGATGCTGCTTTTGCAACCTGCAACCAATTTCTGAATTTTGATTGATGTTCTGTGAGATGCGTCCTCAATACTTCATTCAATATTTCTATTGTCGATGAGAATATTGTTGAAGCACTGTTCTCTTCCTTTAAATACGAAACAGGTAACGATTTCATTTCTTCCCGAATGATGCAAAACAATTTGTACCATGAATTATAAACTTCTTCAATCACATCCTTCTTCTCATCAATAGGGATGGCTGCTTTTCGTGTTATAAGTTCAATGTAAATTCTGTTTGCAAATGTTTTTATTTTTTCTACTTGCGCTGAATGTTTAACAGATAAATCAAGAGTGATTTTATTTTTCTCGTCTGTATTTTCTGTTTCAATTTTATCGATGATTTCCTTTTTGAACAATTCAAAAGTTCTGTACTTGAAGAAAATTCCTGTCAGGGTTTTGTCAATCAATTCCTGCTGCCGATTGCTTAACTCTGAATACGATTTATGCTCAGAAATATTTTCAGGACGGAAAACTGAAATGTCCGCACTGAATGAATGCCATTTATATTCCTTCTTTAAAATGCTGCAAAGTTGATTGAGCGTATTGAGAGAAACCGAATGGCTAATTTCTTTTCCCATTGGCATAATCCGGGTCAGGTGATCAGGGTGCAGTTTAATTATTCCATCCTCCCAATTATGAGTAATACATAAATCTCTTTTCTGATCAGTAGATAAATCTGAAGTGTACTTCTCATTTATTTTCAAGTTCAAGAGCGCCTTGAGAAATTTCAAATCAAAAGCACTTAGGTTTTTTACTCGTCTTGACATACTCTGAAATTTATCATCCCCTAAAATTATTTACTGATTTCTGTTTTACAATCTACATCAACAATGTAACAGTCACACATCAATTTATTGATTTTAGTCTCCAAGATTTTTGTTGCCGAAAAGTTAATCAAAACTTTAAAGCAATGGAACGAATATTCATCAATCAGGCAGGAAAGGAAATCGGATACAAGGATAAACGCTCCTTTCGTAAATGGTGTGCTCATTATGGTGTAGGAATATTATCAGACCTCGGCAGTAAAAAACAATATGTAATTAAGGAAGAGTTTGAAATGGCAAAAAAGAAAGAGCCATTAAAATATCTCAATCAGAAATACGGAACTGAAAAACTCTCAGGGATATTTTCTGCTTGCTTGAATTTCGAAACTGAATACAGAATCACCTTAGAACAGAATCGAAAAAAGAATTTTCAAAAGGATAATTACTCCCCTAAAGGAGAACATGAGAAATCATTTCTGGCAAGGTTGACCTCAAAACTTCACGAGCTATAATCTGCCCCGATGGAAAATCCGTTACACATACCATCCAACAAAAGAACTACAGGTCTCACCGTTTACTGTTACAGATGCAAAACCAATGTGTCTGAAATTTGTAACGAAACCGGAAAAAAATTGGAGCGATGTCCATTTGGAAATCGTCACGCCTTCAAGGTATATGTGCATGTACCCGGAACGAAAAATGAAAGGAGGACGAAAAAATTAGATACTCGCGATGTTAACGAAGCGATAAAGCAAGCGATAGATTTTGAAAAGGAAGTTAAGCAAAACAGTTTGCAGAATAACACAACT
>JAHEZG010000366.1 GCA_023251195.1 Chitinophagaceae bacterium
TGTGTGAAAATCGCAAATTCAACTATTACAGTTCCGACTCAAATCAGTTTAACTGCTACTGCAACAAATCCGAACTGCTTCGGCAGCACCGGAAGCATTGCATTAACTGCAACTGGTGGAACTCCTGTTTACAGCTATTCATGGAGCAATGGTTCTACTGTTCAAAATCCATCAGGACTTGGAACTGGAACTTACACGGTGACTGTTACAGATTCGAAAGGATGTGTGAAAACTGCAAGTGCATCTGTTACAGTTCCAACACAAATTGTATTGACAGCAACTGCAACCAATCCAAACTGCTTTGGCGGAACAGGAAGTATTGCACTGACTAATTCAGGTGGTACTGCTCCTTACACTTATCATTGGAGTAATAATGCTTCTACACAAAATATTTCTTCACTTGTTTCAGGAACCTATTCAGTTACTGTTACAGATGCGAAAGGATGTACGAAGACATCAAGTGCTTCTGTTGTTGTTCCAACACAAGTTACCGGAACAACAGTTATTACTAACGCAAGTTGTTCTGCCGACATTGGCGCTGTTGCATTAACCCCTGCAGGCGGAACACCGGGATATACTTTTGTCTGGAGCAATGCAGCAACTACACAAAATATTTCTTCATTGGCACCAGGCACTTATACTGTTACAATTAAAGACACCAAGAATTGTACAGCAACCGCATCGGCAACAATCATTCGTGCAGGTAGTGCTCCTTCAGCACCTGGTACAATCAGCGGCCCTGCTTATGTGTGCAAGAGTTCATCTGGTGTGGTATTCAGCGTTGCAGCTGTAACAGGTGCAACATCTTACACATGGACATTGCCTTCGAACATGACAGGTACATCAACCACAAATTCAATTACTGTTGCAACCAATAATTCATTTGCAGGTGGAATCATAAAAGTAAAAGCAAATAACTATTGCGGTTCAAGTGCTGATGCTACTTTAACATTGACAGTTCCAACTGCAGCACCTCCAACACCAGGCACAATTACCGGTGGAAATAATTTCTGCTCTGCAACTTCATTAACTTTCTCAATTGCTCCTGTTGCAACTGCAACAGGTTACAACTGGACAGTTACAGGAACCGGATTGTCAATTGTTTCGGGACAAAACACAACCGCAGTTGTGGTTGCAGCAACAGCAGGATTTACAAGTGGAACTATTTCAGTAAAAGCAGTTAACTGTAAAGGCAACAGCGCGAACAAAACAAAAAATGTCTATGGTGCTAATTTGAGTGTTCCATCATTCTGCAACGGAGGAAATGATAATCTTACAGTCGGTGTTTGTGCAGGATCAACACATGATTACGAAGTATGTACGATTGCCGGTGCTACTTCTTATACATGGTCTGCACCTGCAGGAGCAATAATTAACGACGGCCTTGGACATAGCGGAAATCCATTGACTCAAACTCAAATGAATCCAAGTGTAAATGAATGGGAGGTGTCAATTACATTCCCGAATAATTTTGTTTCCGGTAGCGTAACAGTTTTTGCAAGCAATGATTGTGGAAGCACAATTGCAGTTTCACTTCCTGTACAATCGAAACCAAATACACCAGGAACCATTAGCGGAGATGTTTTAAACCTTTGTCAGAAAACCGGGAAGATTTATAGTGTAGCATCTGTTGCCGGAGCGACTTCATATACCTGGACTGTTCCATCAGGCGTAACAGTTACAAGTGGTGCAGGAACAAATTCCATTACAGTAAATTTTGGAAATTCGTTTACAAGTACTGGAATATTTACTGTGAAAGCCAACAATGGTTGTGGTTCAAGTGCCGAAACTTCACTTAGTGTATCTGCTGCACCTGCAACTCCGGGCGCAATTTCCGGTCCGTCGCCGGTTTGCAAATCACAAACAAAAACCTACTCAGTTTCGGCTGTTACCGGTGCAACTTCATATACATGGACTGCTTCTAACGGAGGAACATTTGTAGGAAGTGCAACCGGTGCTTCAGTGAGTGTGAAATTTACTGGGGTGTCTGCATCGTCATCTGTGATAACCTGCAAAGCAAATAATGCCTGTTCATCTTCAGCTGTTGTTTCTAAAACTGTTACAGTTACAAGTGGATGCAAGGAAGATGAAAATGGAAACATTGTTTATACTGACTTTTTTGTTTTTCCGAATCCAACTTCCGGTGAAGTGAATATTGAATTCAATGCTCCGGTTGATGCAGTTTATCTGTTCAATGTAACTGATGTTTTAGGAAGAATCGTTCTTCAATCAGCAGAGGCATTTGTTCAGGGGCAAAACTTTAAGCGTCTTGATTTGAGTGAAATGGCTGCCGGACTTTACTTTATTCGCATTGAAGAAAATGCGGTGGAGGTAAAGACTTTGAAAGTGGTTGTTGAATAATTTCTATCACATTACTTTTATTAAGAACTGTCCCGAGATAATCGGGACAGTTTTTTTTTGGCGAAATGAAAATGAAAATATGTTTATTTGAATCACTCAAAGATTTTAATGAAGCTAATACTCACACTAGTTTTACTTACAGCAAGTTTTTTCAACGGACTGCTTCATGCACAGGAGAAGCAAATAGATAGTTTGATAAAAGTCCTGGAAATTCAAAAAAATGATTCAGGTAAAGTGAATACACTGAATCTGATCAGTAAGAAATATTTTACTTCTAACCCAGAACTTTCAATATTTTACGGACTACAATCTTCAGCTCTTGCAAAAAAAATAAATTTCAAAAGAGGATTGGCCATTGCTTATAAAAATACCGGTATCGGTTATTTCTATCGTGGGCAAAATATTGATGCCATAAAATCTTATCAACTTGCACTTGCTGCATTTGATTCGATGGGCGATAAAAAAGGCGAAGCAAACATTTATTCCAACATGGGGAATGTTTATTACAATCAGGGCGAAAATGTGGAAGCGCTTGATTTGTATTTGAAAGCATTGAAATATGCTGAAGAAAGTAATGACACCTTGCGAATGGTAACAGCACTTATAAACATTGGTGCCATACATGGTCTGAAGCCGAAAGAATACGATATAGCAATTGAATACTATCGCCGCGCATTTCCGCTTTCACTTGCTATTGGAGATAATAGTACATATGGCATAGTTGCAGTTAATATAGGTGAGGTTTATATGAACCTTAACAAATTCGACTCAGCACATTTCTATTATGAACTTTCACTCAAAGCAGTGGACGGAACCGAGGATGCACCCTACACACTCAACGATATGGGCGCACTTTACATGGCCGAGCATGATTATGATAAAGCAATTGAAATTCAAACCAGGGCAGCAAAACTTGCTCAGAATATGGATTTAAAATCTGATTGGGCCATAGCACTTATTGGTTTGGGGAAATCTTTTAAGCAAAAAAAGGAGTTGAATACCGCAGCATTGAAATACCTTGAAGCAGAACCAATTGCTTCTGAAGTAGACGCGAAATATTCATTGAAAGAAATTTACTTCGGGCTTTCAGAAATTTATGCTGAGAAAAACGATTTTAAAAACACAGCCAAGTATCAGTCGCTTTTGCTTGCAATAAAAGATTCCATTTACAATTTAGAAACCGATAAAAAACTGGGAACCTTGCAATTCACTTTCGATTTGGATAAACAAAAAAATCAAATCAGTCTTTTAACAAAAGATCAGGAAATTCAGCAACAGGAAATAGCGCGACAGAAATTAGT
>JAHEZG010000367.1 GCA_023251195.1 Chitinophagaceae bacterium
TTTTCAATGGAGATACACTAAACGCAACCGGAGTTTATTCAGACACTTTGATTTCAATTAATGGTTGCGATTCTATTAGCACTGTGAATCTGACCATCATGAATCCATTTTCAACTTCCATTACTGAAAATATTTGTTTAGGAGATATTTATTCTTTTAATGGAGTTAACTTAAACGCAACTGGAATTTATTTTGACACATTGAATGCAATTAATAATTGTGATTCAATTATTACTCTCAATCTCACAGTCGAAACAATCAATACAACCGTTCAACAATCGAACGACACACTAACAGCAACAAGCTCCGGAACCATTCAATGGTTCAACTGTAACACGCAACAAGTAATTGCAGGAGCAACCGGAAATGTTTTTGTTCCAACTGTTACAGGCAACTATGCTGCGATAATTACAGAAGGGAATTGTACTGATACTTCTTCATGTATAAATATGATTGTAAATAGTATTACATCAATTGCAGATAATGGTTTGCAGTTTTCTCTTTTTCCTAATCCAACAAACGAAACTGTAACAGTTCAGTTTTCGCAACAAGCAAATTATAAATTAGAAATCACCAACACACTCGGGCAAATTGTTTATGCAAAAGCAATCAATCATAAATCAGAGACTATAAATCTTCAATTACTGCCATCAGGTTTATATTTCTGTTCTGTAAGAACAGAAGATGGAAAAACAGCACAACAAAAATTAATTGTACAGCACTGATTTATTCAACGCCATCTTTTCAAAAAAAATAAACCATGAAAATCAAAAGTCTGACTTTCGATTTTCATGGTTAAATTATTTGTTCTCCAATGAAATGCCGGAAAGAATTATGGCACTTAGTATTTTAATTTTTCACAATCGTAACCTTACTCAGCAATTGCAAGTTGCTGGTGTTTGAATAATCATATTGATACAAACCATCTTCAGCCACAGTAATTAAATCGTTGTTGATTGGAATAACATCGTAAGGAATCATACCTGTAACAGTTTGCTTCAATGAAATATTCAGCGGGTCAATTGCATCATATACTTTTAATCCTGCAGTGTTATCGCAGATAAATAAAGTTGTTCCGTCAATTCCCAAACCATGCGGGTTGGTCATCTGATAACTCACTTTCAAAACAGGATTGCTGATGTTGCTGATGTCAATCACATCCAACTGATTGGTGAAACCGTTACAGCTTGTACCGGAGCGCAAAGTGGAGTAAGCATAATTTCCGGAAACAACAACCGGGTCGCAACTGCTTGCATGAACAAACTGCGCAAGTTGAGTGGGCGATGATGGATTTGAATTGTCATAAATAAAAACTCCATTGGTTGAGCCAATGAATAATTTATCCTGATAAGGAAAAATAGTTTCAATATTCCAGCTCATATTAATGGTGGTTCCTGCAATCGGATTAGAAGTGTTGGTGATGTCAAATAATTTCATGCTCCATTGGTCGAGGGTATAAAGAAAATTCTGATAGATGCAGAAACGCGCCATTGAACCTGCAATTCCGGTTCCGGGAGAAGTAGTAGTAGTTGTTGTTGCTGAAGAAGATAATGAAGTCGCGTCCATCGTCATATAAATTCCTCCTCCGCTAAATTGATTTTCAAAATACAATGGACCATTGTATGTGTTACAGTCCTGTGTAACTACTGTATCGCGTTCAATCCAATCTGTAATTACTCCGAGCGAGGCATCGCCCATGTATCCATTCACATAAATTCGCTCTGGAAAAACTTCGGTCACACGATTCACTTCTGTTACACTTGCCGGATTGGTGATATCAATGGCAACTAAATCAATGTAACTGTCGGCGTACAGAATATTTCCCTTCACTGCCATGTCCACATTTCCCGGAATATTAATGAAGGCAATATTTTGGGGTGCCGATGGATTGTGATTGTCTATCACATGAATTCCTTTATTTATTTCATTCACATAAATGAACTGGTCCTTGTAATAAACTTTTCCTACATCCTTCAAATCAGTTGCAGCAGTTGTTTTCACTGCCTTGCGCAAATCGGCGAAGCTCATGTAAACCGGCTTGAAATATTTGTAAGCGCTGGTTTGTTCGCATTTATCTTTCAGGCAGCCGGTGAGTAAAACCGCTGTCAATAAAAAAAATAAAACTGCAAGCAGCATTTTGCCGGAAGCAGTCGTCAAGTTGTTATGAAAAGTATTCATGGTTCTGTTGTTTGTCTTATTTGACTCCGAACAAAACATGAATGCTGCATTCACTTCAAAAAAAATTTCAGATGATAAACAAAATCACTCTTTACACTTTCCTTTTCTCTCTTGCATTTCTTTTTTCTTTCCATCCGGTTTCTGCACAAACAAGTACACAGGATGTTATTTACCTGAAAGACGGAAGCATTTATCGCGGACAGATTTCCGGAACCACTGCTGATGGCTCCATCAAACTTTTAACACACGACAATAATCTGATTGTGTTTAACAAATCACAGATTGATTCCATGAAGCAGGAAAAATCAAAAAGTGGAAATTCTGCTTCCGGGTTCACCACAAAAACAAAAGGATATTTTAATGTGACCAATGTCGGATTGCTGGCAGGGTCAAATGGTGCCGGTGCTTTATTCGAAACAGTAAATGGTTATCGCTTCAATCATTTTCTGGAAGTTGGTGGAGGAACAGGAATTGAATACACCAATGTGGTTTTATTGCCGGTTTATCTTTCTGTTCGCAGTGATTTGTTAAAAGGAAAAGCAACTCCATTTGTTCATGCCGATTGCGGATATAATTTTTATGTAGGTAGCCGGAACAATTACAATTATTACTATGAAGATTTAAGCTTGCAGAAATATTTATAT
Source organism: Chitinophagaceae bacterium (assembly GCA_023251195.1). GTDB lineage: Bacteria > Bacteroidota > Bacteroidia > Chitinophagales > UBA10324 > UBA10324. The sequence goes on from JAHEZG010000367.1 coordinate 2,823, forward strand.
CGCGGCGGGTTAAATGCAAGCGGAGGTGTCGGAATAAAAATTAACACCCGAAGTGATTTCGCATTTATGATTTCATGGGCTTACAAGTTTGAGCACTGGAGTTACGATTACGATTACCTCGACACGCATACGCATTATGATTACAATTATCAGCGCATGGTTTTAAAACTTGGATTGGAGTTTTAGCGGATAGAACGCAGATTGCGCTGATTTTTATGATGAGTCATGATTTTATTTCAACCGGAATCATGACTCATCATTTTTATTTCAATCATCCAAAATCAAAATTACAATCAGCATAAATCATGACCATCAGCGCAATCAGTGTTCCATTTACTGGCTCATGTTCAACTAAATTCTACATTTTAGTAACCTCCTGTTAAAATGAACATTTGATTCATTTAGTTAATGATTACTTTTGGCAAAAATCGTAAGTAAGTATCAGACTTACAGGTGCTGCATGAATCAATTACCTCAAATGTTTTTAAACACACAAACTCTCAATGGACATTTCAATTCTCTATATAGCAATAGCTATAACCGCCGTCGTGGCAATAGGTATCGGTTTTCTAATTGGTAAACTGACCGCCGGAAAAAAATCACAAAAAGAAAAAGAAGAAGCAGAAAAGGAAGCAGCAAAAATTATTGAAGGCGCTAAGAAAGAGTCGGAGTCACTCAAGCGCGACAAGTTGCTCGAAGCCAAGGAACAAATGATTCAGCAAAAAGCTGAACACGAAAAAGACATGTCGTCGCGCACCCGTGCGTTGGAGCAAAAAGAACAATCGTACAAACAAAA
>JAHEZG010000368.1 GCA_023251195.1 Chitinophagaceae bacterium
GCAACTTAGCCACTTAGAACCGGACGGTATCTTCCAGAAAAATGAAACTTGTGTAATGATAGATGCAAAATATAAATCGCATTTATACAACCGTTATGATTCAAGCGAAATTCTAAAAGAGGAACACAGGCATGACTTGCATCAAATTCTTGGATACAATTCATTCAATACATCAGCGACAAAATTCGGATTTCTTTGTTATCCTTCAACCGAAGTTCAAATTGATTTTATTAAGTATCAAAATCCTATTAATCAAACTTCAAATAGAATTGCGATACTTGGAATTCCAATAACAAAAGAATCTATTCACCAAACAAAGAAAGTAATAGTTAAAGCTTTAAATGAAATTGAAAAAACAGGGGTTATAAATTTGAATTAACTTGTTTTCTTTTGGAAGAACTTTTACTTGTGCGGCTCTTTTTGTTGAATATTTCAGAATCAAAAAACTTTGAAAGTGTTACGCCAAGAGCATTAATAATTTTTTCCTGATTTACAATGGAGATATTTCTTTTTCCATTCTCTACACTTGTCATATAAGTGCGGTCAATGCCTGCATCAGCAGCAAGTTGTTCCTGTGATAGTTTTATTTTTTTCTGGAGCCGCAGTTCTTTAACACGCGCTCCGAATGCTTCCTTAATATCCATGAAGCAATGCTACCGGCGTGTTGCTTATCAGTCAACGGACTATAAGTCACATGTGCATTTTGTTGATAGAATTATTTCAACAACGAAATAACTTCTGTCAGCGTTTTTTCTGCTTTGTTGTTTTTGAGTTTACACTCCCATATTTCAATCACTTTCCAATTATCTTTCTTCAATAGTTTTATATTCTTCTTATCATTTGCACTGTTGTGTTCAATTTTATTCTTCCACCACGCAGTGCGCGTTTCAGGTATTGTAAAGTACTTGCAGTTTTTATGTCCGTGCCAGAAGCAGCCATGCACAAATATTACAGTGCGGTACTTGGGTAAAACAATGTCGGGCTTGCCAGGTAATTTTTTATCGTGCAAAGTGTAACGGTATCCGTGCGCAAAAAGAAATTTCCGCACCAGCATTTCGGGCTTGGTGTCCTTGCCCTTAATGCGGCTCATATTGTAGCTCCTTACTTTTTTGCTGTGGACATCCATGCTTCTAACTAAAAACTAAAAGTGAAAAAGTAAAAATGAATGATGAACAATGAATAAGTCAGCAATAGGTAAAGAGATTAAAAATAGTTGCAGTTAAAATAACAAAGCAATAACTTTAATCGTTTAAAATAAAAAAAGGAAAATGCCTTATCGCGAATTTGATACTGCTGACGAGTATGAACGAGCAAAAAACATTTATAACAGGGTTAAATTTTTTTGCACCGACTCTTATCTTGAGCATGGTGAAATGTTTTTAACCCTGAGAACCAATGAAAGTATTCGCCACATTCTCAACTTCGATGCTTCTGATTTTCCGAATGGTCTCAATATATGTCTGGATACGAATGAAGCGATTATCGAACTGCCGAATCTGCATGTGTCGTGCGATGTGGTAAGGGAGAACGAGGATGAAGAATTCGAACTTCAATTTGCCTGCTTCTTTGATATTGACAAAATTCTGTCCCGGGACAAAGTCCTGAAAATTCTAAATGACGCGAACGCAAATAGCAAAAGCTTTGGATTGATACCCGATAAGTGTGTAGGTTCGATATGGGATGAAACCTTTTATTCCACTTATGCTTACGCAATAAGGCCTGCCGGTAATTTATTCACTCATTTTGAAGAAGGATTAAAAAGAGTGCGCTTGTTGCTTGAACAGACTTATGCTAATGTAAAAACTGATTTGAAACAGAAGTAAATATTCGGGCTTGGTGTTCTTGCCCATAATGCGGCTCATGTTGTAGCTCCTTACTTTTTTGCTGTGGACATCCATTGGAATTAGTGGTCAGGTGTCAGTAATTAATACAAGTACTAAGTAAGTACAAGTATGAATACAAAAAACAAAAGTGTTTGTTTTATGGAATGAATCTGTTCTGCGAATCATAAAAGAAATTCAATTTAAAAGATGCATTTTTATTCAATGAAAAAATTACACCTTCTTTTTCTCCTCTCTTTTTTTACTGCATGCACGGATCAGCCGAAAGTGGTGCCTGCAAAAAACATTTCGCTGGTAATCGGTAACCCCGTGAGCTTCGGGTTAAATAATGTTTTGCTTTTTCCGGTCGGGGGTAATTACAATCCTGATATCACGGAGGCAGAAAAGGAAACTGAAAATTTCAGGGAAGATAAATCATTAAAATACAGCAGCACCTCTGCGAGCTTCAGCGTGAATACTTCTTCCACGCTGTACGACCGCAACGCGCAAAGTGAATGGATAAATTCGCACGAAGAAGATTTTGACATCCGCAACATTTTGTTCTACAATAAACTCACCGGCAAAACTTATCCGCTCACAAATGATACACTTCATATACTTTCGTTCGCTATACACTATGAATACGCTGATTCACCCCTTATTTTTTTCCGCGTGGTAAAAAAAGATGTGAATGAAGATGGCAAGTACAATTCGAAAGATGCGGTGATGCTTTTTGTGTCGCGCGAAAACGGAAAACATTTAATACAGGTGACCCCTGAAAACGAACAGTTCTTCGATTATTTCTACTATCCGGAAACAAAAACCATTCTGGTGAAAACAGCCATTGACATTGATGGAAATAAACAATTTGACCTTGCAGATGAAACCAATTTCAGGGAGATGAAATTAAATGCTCCTGCTTTCGGACGGGAAATTTTCACGCAGGGGTTAAAAGATTCCTTGAAACATTTGATGAATAAGAACTGATAAGCACTCAGCAAAACAAGTTCTGATTCACAAACGAAAACAGAAAATAAAACTGTTAGTTTTGTAAAATGAATTTGCAGCAAATCACAGACATACTTAAGGCAAACAAAAGTTCTATTCACTTGCAATATAAAGCAGAGGTGAAGGGTGTGTTTGGTTCGTACAGTCGAGGTGAACAAAAACCCGACAGCGATGTGGATGTACTTGTTGCATTTGAAAAAGGAGCTACACTGTTTACACAAGCGGGCTTAATAAATTATCTGCAGGATAAAATCGGAATTAAAGTAGATGTGGTTTCGGAGCGGGCAGTGAAAAATAAATTGCGTCCATACATCGAAAGCGATCTGATTAAAATATGAAGTGGAATATATGAAGACGAAGGATATCATTAAATTAATCGAACAGGATGGTTGGTTTGAGGTAAGACAAAAAGGAAGTCATCGGCAATACAAGCACAACACTAAAAAGGGATTAGTTACAATTCCGGTTCATCGGTTGTCAAATGATTTACCTTTGGGATTAGAGAAAAGTATTTTGAAACAGGCACAGATTGAAAAATAATTTTTAATAACTTTGAAATAAAAAAATGCTTCGTTACGCAATCATAATAGAAAAATCAACTGATGGAGGATTCGGTGCTTATGTTCCTGATTTACCGGGTTGCGTAGGCATGGGTGCAACTTATGAAGAAACGGTTCAGGATATAATTGAAGCAATTAAATTTCATCTGGATGGAATGAAGCAGGAAGGATTACCTATTCCTATTCCAAGCTCTCAGGCAGAAAATTTAGTATTTGAGTTCGCTGCTTA
>JAHEZG010000369.1 GCA_023251195.1 Chitinophagaceae bacterium
TCCGGACTCGGTTCTCGTTCATATTGCTGTTCGAGGGCAGAAAATGCCTTGTTAATTTTATTTAACGAACCCACCTTGTTTAATGGCAGGCGCACAATACGACTTTGTTCAGCTAATGCCTGTAAAATTGATTGGCGAATCCACCATACGGCATACGATACAAATTTAAATCCGCGGGTTTCGTCGAATCGTTGACCTGCTTTTATTAATCCAAGGTTTCCTTCGTTAATTAAATCGCTTAACGATAAACCCTGATTCTGATATTGCTTTGCTACAGAAACTACAAATCGCAGATTGGCTTTAGTCAGTTTTTCCAAGGCTCTTTCATCACCTTGTTTAATCTTTTTTGCCAAATCAACTTCTTCTTCAGCTGTTAGAAGATCAACCTTACCAATTTCCTGCAAGTACTTTTCAAGCGATTGGCTTTCTCTGTTTGTAATTGATTTTGTAATTTTTAGTTGTCTCATGAAATCGAGTTTGGTTTTGAGGGAAGTGGACAAAAATAATTGTTGCACTCTTTCATACCTAATAAATGTTTGGCACGAAAAATACTATTTAATCTTTTTGGTTAAGGGTTTGCGATTAAACTGAATCATGAAAATTGCAACATCCTTTATAGTTGCTTTCAATTTTGCAGTTGAAATTTATTATTAGTTATTTAAAAGTTGTTTGCTAAGTATAATTTTTTATGCATGCTTTTTAAAAATGTTTATTATACCCATCCAGGGTTGACTGCTGAAATACCGAAAACTTTAAATAGTATCGCCATAATTATTATTGCCAATAAAATACCACCTAGTATGAAAGTTGCAAATCGGTAGGCCTTGGCTAAATATTGCAAGCGAATATTTTTATGAATATTAACAAGGCAGTTTTCGATTCGCAAAAAGCTTGATTGGTTTTTTACCACATAATCATATGCACCGTACTTTATGGTATCAACTGCTACTTCAATTTTATCCTGACCAGATAGAAACAGGACAAATATTTCAGGTTTTGTTTCCTTGATTTTTTTTAGAATGTCAATTCCATTTGCAGCTTCTGCTTTAACAGAGTTAAGATTGTAATCGAGGATAATGTAATCCGGATTCAGATCTATGTTGTTCAGGCAATCTTCTCCGGTTGAAAAGGTTAAAATCTCTAAATTAAATTTAGAACTGAGATGCATCTTTAACATTTCATTGTTGTTATGATCATCATCAACCAAAAAAATTTTTTTAAGTGTGGCCATGCTTTACAATTTTATTCGGGGTTAAAAGTACTAATTAAGCAAGTTTATCTGTTTCTTCTTTTAATTCAGCCATTGCCTTTTGAATAATTTCTTTCAGTGAAAAAAATAAAACAGGGATGGAACTGCCATCAGAATTTTTTGCATCTTCAATTTGCAAAATAATAGGTTCAGCTGTTTTAATACCCATGTAAGAACATTGTGGTTTTAATTGGTGGGCAATGGATCCTACTCGCTCCCAATTTTTTTCATTAATAAAGCCTTCTATTTTTTCTATTGAATCTTGAGCAGTATTCAAAAAAACATTAATTAATTTTTTCATCATCGCTGTGTTTCCTGATGAAAATTGTTTTAAAAATGTCAGGTCACTTACTTTGGTTGCTTCCATTCTTTATCTTTTTTTATTAAGGAGTTTACTTATTTTGATTAATAAGTCGCTTGGTTCAAAGGGTTTGGTTATAAAATCATCCATGCCTACTTCAATGCATTTTTTTGTTTCTTCTTTTAAAGCATTCGCAGTCATTGCCATTATCGGAATGTTTTTTCGAGTGCCTTCAATTTCAGCTCTGATTTTAACAGTAGTTTGATAACCATCTAATTCAGGCATTTGAATATCCATTAATACAATGTCATAGTCTTGATTTTTTAATTTTTCAAATCCTGCATATCCATTTTCAGCTATATCGAGAGTTAAACCATTGATGGCTGAATTGAGAATTTGTTCAGCTGCTATCTGATTAAATAAATTATCTTCAAATAATAATATGCGGATGTTTTTTATTTCTGGAATTTCAATAATTCCTCTTGTTTTACTTTCTAATTTTAACTCGTCACCAATGTGAAAAGAAGCAGAGAAGAAGAAAGTTGTTCCTTCGCCATAATTGCTTTTTACTGATAACTGGCCACCCATTAATTCAACCAACGATTTTGATATAGTTAATCCCAATCCGGTTCCTCCGAATTTACGGTAAGTTTCTTTTGACGCTTGTGAAAAACTTTCGAAAACTTTTGCAAGTTGCTCAGGGGTCATTCCAATTCCGGTATCACTTACACTGAATTCAACTGTAGCTAGGTCATTAGTTTTGGAAATCAATTTTGTTTCTAAAGTAACACTGCCACTTTCAGTAAATTTTATGGAATTACCTGCTAAATTCATTAGTACTTGGCCTAATCTGACCGGGTCGCCAATTATTGCAGGCGGCAGATCAATATCGGGTTTTATATAGAAATTTAATTTCTTTTCGTCGGCTTTAAAACGAAGCAGTTCATAAACATTCTGTATGGTTTCAACAGGAGAGAAGTCAATTTTTTCAAGTTCTAATTTTCCTGCTTCTATTTTACTCATATCAAGTATATCGTTGATAATAACAATTAGGTTGTCGGTAGATTTGCGAATGATTTCAAGGTTTCGTTGTTGCTCGGTTTTTAAATTTTCTTTTAACAACATCAGAGTCATTCCTTTAATCGCATTCAACGGCGTACGGATTTCATGACTCATATTCGATAAAAATTGCTGCTTGAATTTTTCTGATTGTTCAGCGCGTTCTTTATCGAGTTTTGCGTTTATTAAATTTTCTTTCGCATTTATTCCTTCAATAATTTTATTGTATTCAATAATGCTTTTGGTTAATGTGGTTTCGAAATCTGAAAAGTCAATGGGTTTGGTTAGAAAATCAAAAGCACCACGATTCATAGCTGTTCGGATATTTTCCATATCGCCATATGCTGAAACTACAATGGTTTTAAAGGCAGGATCGAGTTCGCTTATTTTTGAAAGCAGAGAAAGACCATCCATCTCGGGCATGTTGATATCGGTAAATACAAGTGAAAATTGCCCGTCGGCATTAATTTTATCGAGTGCTTGAATTCCGTTATGTGCAAACTCAAACTGATATTCTCCGGAAGCAATTTTTCTTCTGAATTTTTGCCGAATGAGTTCTTCTAAATCGGGCTCATCATCAACAATAAGAATTTTTGAGAGCATTTTTTTTTCGTGTTTCAGGTTCTTAAATTATTTAAAGTCAGTATTAAGTACTCGGCGCATTAAATTACAATCCATCTTTCCAGTTAAGAATTTCATCAATGGTTTGTCTTGCAACAAAATGATAGTTTGCTCTTGCCTGCTTATAAATTTTATAGGCTAAAACTTTTCCGGTTACCGATTTCATCATTTCTTTATAGAGCGGTGTTAAAAATTTCCGGCGACCTACATTGATCAGAAATTTTTCCATGTAGCCATAGGCAGGAGAATAATCATGAATCAGGCTTTGTAAAAACCAGGCATCGGCTATTTCAGCATTTCCGGTTGCTGAAAATTTAAATGTTTGGTCT
>JAHEZG010000056.1 GCA_023251195.1 Chitinophagaceae bacterium
ACTGTTGGATAAAAATGAAAATAGAATTCAGAAGGAAGCAAAAAAGATTGCAAAAAAACTGAACAAGAAATTACCAATCATATATGCATGCGCGGGATTTGAAGGAGTGGCCATTCGCTTTCGTCAGCAGTTGAATGAAAATGCAAAAGTATTGGTGTCGCACAATGTGATTCCTGAAATGAACCACAACGAATTAGTTGGCTGGACAGAGAAAGGAAAATATGCAGTGATAATTCTTCGCAACGAACTGGATTACGAACGAAATAAAATGCGCATAACAATAAACAAGGAAGTGATAAGCAAGTACGCAAAATCAATTATCGAAATAAATTCAAAAGGAGATAGCTTAATAGAAAATACTATTTACCTGATTCACTTAACAGACTGGGTTTCTTTTTACCTTGCTGAATTGCGGAAAGTGGATGCAGTGGAAGTGAAGGTGATTGATTATTTGAAAGGAGAACTTGGAAAATGATTTGATAATTTGATAATTTGATGATTTGATAATGAAATACAATTTGAGTCTTAGTGCCTTTGTGGCAATTCATTTTCGGGTCTAAATTTTTTGTAAATAAAAATTAATCTGTGAATCTGTGGCTTTAATTCAGGAAGAAATATTGAAGGAGAATAAACAGGAAACAAAATTTCCACGCACTGTTGTTGTTGAAGATTTAGGAAAGATAGATTATCGCTCGGCATGGGATTATCAGGAAAAATTATTTGCAGCGCTCGTTGATAATAAAATTAAGAATCGAGAGAAGGCGCTTGGAGAACAAAATATTCCTGACCATTATTTTTTGATGTGCGAACATCCACCGGTTTTTACATTGGGGAAAAGTGGTTCGATGAAAAACCTTTTAGTGAATCAGGATGTGCTGAACGAAAAACAAATTTCATTTTTCAAAATCAACAGGGGAGGGGATATTACTTTTCATGGACCTGGACAAATAGTAGGCTACCCGATTCTCGACCTCGATTATTTTTTTACCGACATCGGAAAATATTTACGACTGATTGAAGAAACAATCATACTCACTTTAGCTGAATATGGAATTGCTGCCGGAAGAACAAAAGGTGAAACAGGCGTGTGGTTGGAACCTGAAAGTCCATCACGAGCACGAAAGATTTGTGCAATTGGCGTGCGAAGCAGTCGTTGGATTACTATGCACGGTTTTGCTTTTAATATCAATGCCGATTTATCGTACTTCGATTTAATTATTCCGTGTGGCATTCAAGGCAAGCAGGTTACTTCATTGCAAAAAGAATTAGGAAGAGTAGTTGATATGAATGAAGTGAAGGAAAAAATTATAAAGCACTTTATTGAATTGTTTGGTGCAGAAATTAAAGTGGCTGCACAATAATTTCCTTTAACTTTCGGTTAAGAAAATAAAAACCGGAAAGGAGAATTAACATTAACCCGTTTGTATTGGGTTGATCTATTTCTTAAATTTTCTTTGCCTGAAATTATTTTTAGACGGGTTAATTTTCAATTTTATGAAAGCAAAAGTCGTTGACATACACAATACAGTTCATTACACTTGGGGAGCAGATTGCGACAGTTGGGTCCTCGCAAATTCAACCGGACTTTCTATTAAGCAGGAAACAATGCCGCCGGGTTCTAAAGAACAATTGCATTTTCATCACCTCGCACAACAATTTTTTTATGTGCTCAATGGTGAAGCAACTTTTTATTCTGATAACCATAAATATATTTTAAAAGCGCAGCAAGGAATTTCGGTTGAACCAAAATCAAAACATTACATCGCCAACGAAACTGCAACTGATATTAATTTTCTTGTTATCTCACAACCTGCAATTGGTAACGATCGCGTGAACCTGTAAATCCATTTTCACTTTCAATTGTTGAAACACATTTGCAAGAGCGTAAATTGCAGCATTTAAATTGTGTAAAATTTCAAGCTGATGAAAAAGTTTCTAATCATTATTGTTTGCCTTGCAGTCATTACTGTTACACTTACCACGCTCACCGGAACAAATTATATTTATAAGGCACTCCGGTATTTGACAGCTGATATTGATGATTATAAAATTTTTGACAACAATACTGTCACCATTGGTGTTACACAACCGATTCCGAATTCATCACTTTATAAAAAAATAGAAATCCCAAATGAAATTAATGCGGAGTTAGAAAAAATTAATTCAGTTGCCTTTCTTGTTTTGAAAAATGATTCGGTGGTGATTGAAAAATACTGGAATGGATATTCTGATTCTTCTTATTCCAATTCATTCAGCATGGCAAAAACTATTGTGGGATTGCTTACCGCTTGTGCATTACAAGATGGATTAATTGATTCGCTTGACCAGCATGCAGGAGATTTTATTCCGGAAATGAAGGAAGGTCATTTTTATAAAATCACAATTCGAAGTTTATTGACCATGAGCAGCGGTACCAGTTGGGATGAAAGTTATGGTTCGCCTTTCAGCACCACAACTGAAGCATATTATGGAACAGATTTATACAAGACTGCAACATCAGGATTGAAATGTAAACAACGGCCAGGTACTGAATGGCGCTACAAAAGTGGCGACACACAATTGCTCGGATTGGTTTTAGAAAAAGCAACAGGGAAATCGTTGAGCGCTTACGCATCTGAAAAAATATGGAAGCCAATTGGTGCAGAACACGCTGCATTGTGGAGCACCGATAAGGAAGGAGGAAATGAAAAAGCATATTGCTGTTTCAATTCGAACGCACGCGATTTTTCGCGCATCGGCACTTTGCTGTTGCACAAAGGGAATTGGAATGGAAAGCAACTGATCGATTCTGCATTGATTGAACTTTTTACATCGCCGCTAAGTATGAAGGATGATGAAAATGAAACAGCAAATTATTATGGATACCAACTTTGGTTATTGCCCGACCGACCCGGAGTTTTTTATTGCAGGGGAATTCTTGGTCAGTACATCATTGTTATTCCGCAAAAGAATGTTGTGATAGTTCGGCTGGGAGAAAAGCGCGGTGAAATAAAAGCACATTCATTTGAAGAAGTTTACACCCTTGTTGATTGGGCTTTAAAAGATTTATGATTTTCTTTCAGAGTACAGTTGAAGAATTAAGATTTTTAAATTAAATGGTAGTTCCATTCGCCAAAGCTGATGGACCTACTATTGCGCTGAATAAAAATGCAAAATGATAAAAGACATTGATTTTGGAAAAGTAGAAGACCTCGCATTTGCGGTGGTTCCGGAAAATGATGGAACATTGCCGGAAGAAGAATGGAGTGTGTACCTCGTGAATTTAAAAAATGAACCCATTGAAGGAGTGATTGTAGCATCCACCGGGTACGGAGATTTAGATGGAAAGAAAGTTAAGACATCAACTTTTCGTCAGTTCTTCGACAAAGTAGCAAGCAATGAATTTGTAAAAGTGGAGATGATTGAAAAAAGGTTGTTCGCTCTTAACAACGAATTCTGGATCAGCTTCTGGCAGAATGGAAAAATGTTTGATAAGAAATATGTATTCGTTACTGAAAGCATCAGCTTAGATAATTTTACACAAATACCATTGATGAATAAAAGGGGAGTGATGATTAGGTGAAAAAAAATCTTCTTCAAGTTTTTAAAATAATCAGGCACATGAAAAAATACATTGTCGCTTTCTTTTTAATAGTTCTGAATCAGCAATTGCACGCACAGGAAGAAAACCGGTGCAGTTCATTTGAGTTGTTGCAAAAGCTTAAAAATTCTAACCCTCAATATGAAATCCAACTTCAACAAGCTGAAATTAATTTACAGCAATACATCGCTTCGCATAAAAATGGTTCGCGGAACATAATTTCTGTTCCGGTTGTAATTCATCTTTTATACAATGCCGATAGTGCAAATCATAAAATCAGCGATTGGCAAATCACATCGCAAATTGATGCGCTCAACGAGGATTACAGAAGGTTTAATGCCGATAAAATAAAAACTCCATCGCTGTTTGATTCTGTTGCTGCTGATTGTGAAATCGTTTTTTGCCTTGCCAAAAAAGATCCAGCCGGAAATTATACAACCGGAATTATAAGAACAGAAACTCCATACAGTGTTTTTCCTGATTTTGATTCACCTAAACATACCGCAACCGGTGGTGATGATGCTTGGCCGTATACAGATTACCTGAATATCTGGGTTTGCGCCCTTCAATATCCAATGCTTGGTTATTCCACATTTCCAAGCGCTGCGATGGATGCATCCGATGGAGTAGTTTGTCACTTTAAAGCTTTTGGCCGAATCAATTGTTTTTCAAAAAAATATTTCCTTGGCAGAACGGCAACCCATGAAATTGGTCATTGGTTAAATTTATCACACATCTGGGGCGATGCATCAGGGTGCACTCCGGATGATAATGTTGGTGATACACCGTTGCAGGATGCACCGCATTACACTTGTGTTGAATTTCCATTTTCAAGTTGCAGTAACACAAGTGATATGTTTATGAATTACATGGATTACAACCGTGATTCTTGCATGAGCATTTTTACCGAAGGGCAAAAAGAAAGAATGGTAGCTGCAATTAACTTATTCCGCAGCTCTATTTTAAATTCAGAGGGATGTAATCCTCCATCACATTTTGCAAATGATATTGGCATCACACAAATTATATATCCCGATGCAATGGTTACAGGTAATTTCATTTCACCCACTGTTACACTTCACAATTTCGGTTCAAACATTGTTACAACTGCAACAATTTATTACGAAAAAAACTGGAAGAGTACGATGCATTCTTTTAACTGGAGTGGTTCGCTTGCAGCGGATGGAGGTGAAGCAAATATTACACTGCCTGCCATTGCCGATAGCAACTGGTACAATATTTTTTGTGCCTGGACAAAAAACCCTAATGGAGTTCAGGATGCTGATACTACCAACGATTTTAAAACAAAGAGCTATTATGCCGATCCAATTCCATCTGAAATTGTTGAACCAAAAAAGCATGTTGATGAGCAAAAAGTTTTTATCACCAATTCAATTGTTACACTTGAATCAAATTCAAAAGAAAATTTTCCGAAATCATTTTCGGTTTATAATTCCATCGGACAACAACTAAATATTTCAGCCAAGGAACTTTCCGCGAATAAATTTCAATTCGACTTCAGCAATTGTACTTCAGGATTTTATTTTATCAGGAATACAGCAAACAACCAATCATCTGTTAAAAGAGTAATTGTTCAACATGATTTTTAATTCTCACGGTTCAGATATATTTGGGAACTCTTTCGCATGAACAGAAAACTACTTGTTGTTTTATTGATTGGAATTTTTTCCGGCTATACTTCTTACGCTCAACAGGAGCAACGATGCAATTCAGTAGAATATCTTGAATACCTGAAGGCAACAAAACCGGGTTATGTTGCTTTGATGGAACAAGCAGATGCGCAATTGCAGGAGTACATCAGCACTCATAAAAACAATCAATCACGAACCATAATTACTATTCCTGTAGTGGTTCATTTGCTTTATCATACTGATAGTTTAAATCAGCAATTAAGTAATTGGCAAATTGCATCGCAGATTGATGCTTTGAATGAAGATTACAGACGATTCAACGCCGACAGGTATAAAACACCTTCACAGTTTGACTCGATAGGAGCAGATTGTGAAATTGAATTTTGTCTGGCAAAGCGCGACCCGAATGGAAATGCCACTAATGGCATCAGAAGAATTGTTACCGATACTTCTGTGTTTCATTCGTTTTCTGATCCTAAATTTTCCGCAACCGGTGGCGATGATGCATGGCCCTTTGCTGATTATTTGAATATATGGGTTTGCCCTCTGGTATTTCCACTTCTAGGCTATTCAACTTTTCCATCCAATAGCATGACCATCGATGATGGAGTTGTTATTCATTACAAAGCATTTGGCCGCATTAATTGTTTTTCAAAAAGATACAATGTTGGCCGCACGGCAACACATGAAATCGGTCACTGGTTTAACCTGTCGCACATTGATGGCGATGACAATGGCGGATGCAATTTTGATGATGGAATAGATGACACACCTCTTGAAGACATTCATCGGTTCGGTTGTCCTGAATTTCCTTCTCCGAGTTGCAGCAATGTCAGCGACATATTTATGGATTACATGGATTATACAAACGATAGCTGCATGAACCTTTTCACTTTCGGGCAGAAAACAAAAATGGTTTCGGCATTTAATTTATTCCGTTCAAGTATTTTATCATCGCAGGGTTGTACTCCTTTGCCTGCTCAATATGCGTGGGATATCGGTGTATCCAAAATTTTAAACCCTGATGAATTCATTTACGGGGATAGTGTAACACCTGTAGTAACCATTCATAATTTCGGCATTCAACCCATCTCAACTGCTTCTATTTATTACACCAAAAACTGGAAAAGCGCAGTTAATGTATTTAACTGGCATGGATTAGTAAATCCGGATGAAAGTGTTGAGGTAACTCTTCCAAAAATAATTGACAGTACCTGGTTCAACCTCTTTTGTGCATGGACCAAATACCCAAACGGAATGCAGGATGCCGATACTTCCAACGATTTTAAAACAAGAAGTTACATCGTGAGTTTAAAATTTCCACCTATTGCCGATGCAGTTAATGTATATCCGAATCCCACCAGTGGTGTAGTAACTATTGACTTTGGCGAAATAATAGATTTGAAAGGAACCATTACTGTTTTTAATGTGCTTGGTCAGCAGGAGCATGTTAGAATGGATCAGCTTTCACTTTCAAAATTTCAGATCGATCTTGGAAATTTTCCATCCGGCATGTATTTTTTAGACCTGCGTGTAAACGATAATAAAGTTGTAAAAAAAGTTATAGTTCAGCACGAACTCTAAGCAAACATTTTTGTTCCACTTGATATGAATAATGAAACGATAGCGAATCACGATTCCATTCAGTTTATTTTGAATGATGAGTCATTGAAAGCGGAATTGAAAAGGATAGGAGATAAAGTAATTGCTGCTGAAAGAATTTCTACTGACGAAGGTTTGTACTTGTATGAAAACGGAAGTTTGGGTTTTCTTGGTTCACTTGCCAATTATGTTCGCGAAAAGAAAAACGGTGATGCCGTTTTCTTCAATCGCAATTTTCATATTGAGCCAACCAACAAGTGTGTTTTTGCCTGCAACTTTTGTTCGTACTCGCGATTGATTCAGCAGGAGAATGAATCGTGGGAATTATCGCACGAACAAATGATGGACATTGTGCGCAAGTACGATGGCGAACCTGTAACTGAAGTACACATTGTTGGCGGAGTGCATCCGAAAATGAATCTTGATTTTTTCTGCAACCTTATTCGTGAAATAAAAAAACACCGACCTGATTTGCATGTGAAAGCATTCACGGCGGTGGAACTTGAATACATGTTTCGTAAAGCAAAAGTGACTGTTACAGAAGGATTACAAAAACTGAAAGATGCCGGAATGAATTCGATGCCCGGTGGTGGCGCTGAAATTTTTGATGAAGAAATCAGAAGTAAAATCTGTAACGACAAAGCTTCGTCGGAAGAGTGGTTGATGATTCATGAAACAGCGCACACACTTGGAATTCCTTCGAATGCAACCATGCTTTATGGTCACATTGAAAATTATTCGCATCGCATTGATCACATGAATCGTCTGCGTCAATTGCAGGATAGAACTCACGGCTTCAACACTTTCATTCCACTCAAATTCAGAAACGGAGATAACGACATGAGCGATGTGCCGGAGTCAACCATTGTGGAAGACATGAAGTGTTATGCAATGGCAAGAATTTTTCTCGATAACTTCAATCACATAAAGGCATACTGGCCCATGATCGGAAGAACCAATGCGCAGTTGCTTTTAAATTTTGGTGTGGATGATATTGACGGAACCATTGACGACACCACAAAAATTTATTCAATGGCAGGAGCGGAAGAACAAACTCCGGCAATGACCACAAAAGATTTAGTGGATTTAATTTTAGCTGTCAACCGTCGCCCGATTGAGCGCGACACTTTATACAAACCGATTCGCGATTTTATTTTGAATCCGATAGTTGAAGAAAAAACAGAACGAGCCTATCTGAATTGATTTTTAAAAAAAATCAGTCAATCAATGAACGAATCAACTAATAAACTATTGAACCAATAAACTATCGAGTGAAAGAACTTTTTTTAATCCGCCACGGCGAAACAGAATTCAACAAAAAAGGAATTGTACAGGGCAGGGGAGTGAATCCGCCGCTGAATGAAAAAGGCAGAGCACAAGCGAAAGCATTCTTCGAAAAATATCAGGCAGAACCTTTTGAAATAATTTTCACTTCAACTTTGGAGCGTGCCATTGAAACGGTGCAATCATTTATTGATAAAAAAATTCCGCACGAAAAATTTTCTGAACTCGATGAAATCGGTTGGGGAGATTTTGAAGGAAGAGAAGTGGATGATTATTTCCACAGCGAATTCAAACGGATAATAGGTGAATGGAAAAACGGAAATCACCATGAGAAAACTGCGAATGGAGAAAGCCCGTTAGAGTTGCAGGAAAAACACAATCGGTTTATTGAAATGCTGCAATCGCGACCTGAGGAAAAAATATTGGTGTGCATGCACGGCAGAGCGCTTCGCATTTTGTTGTGTACGCTTTTAAATAAATCGCTGAGCGATATGGATGAATTTCCGCACTACAATCTTTCTCTTTATCGGGTGCTGTTTGATGGAAAAATTTTTCAAGTCACTGCTTTTAACGACCGCTCACATCTGAATGTCGAAGTATAAAGTTGCGTTGGTTTCTTATCTCAATTCAAAACCATTTTTATATGGATTGAAAAATTATTCGTTCAAAAATGCGCGCAGCGCCAATTGGGAAATTGAATTTTCAGTTGACACTCCTTCCAACATTGCAAAACAATTATTGAACAACGAAGTTGATTTAGCATTAGTGCCGGTTGCCATCCTGAATGAAATGAAGGAATATTATATTCTACCGGATTATTGCATCGGGTGTAACGGTGCGGTGCAATCGGTTTGTTTGTTTTCAGAAATTCCGTTGCAGCAGTGTAACAGTGTGTTGCTCGATTATCAGTCGCGCACTTCCGTTATGCTCACAAAAATTTTATTAGATAAACATTGGAAATTGAATCCCGAATTTATTTCAACGGCTGAGGGATACGAACAAAAAATAAAAGAAACCACCGCTGGATTGGTTATCGGCGACAGAGCATTGCAACTGAAAAATAAATTTCAGTTTGTTTATGATTTGGGTGAAGAGTGGAAAAATTTCACTTCGCTTCCATTTGCATTCGCTGTTTGGGCAAGTGCAAAAAAAATTCCTGACGAAATTGCTGCTGAGTTAAATGCTGCTTTCCAACATGGTTTTAATTCCATTGAAAAAGTAATTGCTGAAGAGCAAATCAATTATCCGGATATTGATGTAAAAAAATATCTCACCACTGATATTGATTTTTCATTTGATGCTGAAAAATTAAAAGCAATGAATCTGTTTCTTCGTTATAGCAACGAAATGGAAAGTGTAACAGGTTAATTCCGTTACTTCTTTTCCCGACAATTAATTATCATTGAAAAAATATTCAGTCAATGCTTTTACTCGCACTTGCCATTGCACCCGGATTGGCCATTATTATTTTTATTTACTGGAAAGATAAATTCGACCGCGAACCCAAAAGATTACTTTCATTCAGTTTTTTATTAGGCGCACTCAGCATTATTCCTGCAATCATATTGGAAGTGTGTTTTTCAAATTATCCGAATTCAATTCCGATTTATTTATTGTCGAATGCAGTGAAAGCAATTTTGATTGTTGGCCTGGCTGAAGAAGGTTCGAAATATTTTATGGTTCGTTATTTTTTATATCCGCGCAAAGCATTCAACGAACCATTTGATGGCATAACTTATTGCGTAATGGTTTCAATGGGTTTTGCAACGGTTGAAAACATCATGTATGTGATGGACAGCGGAATGCAAACTGCTTTGTTGCGAATGGTAACTGCTGTTCCGGCGCACGCCACTTTTGGAATTGTGATGGGTTACTATCTCGGTTTAAAAAAATTCGATACTAAAAATCAGAATTATGGATTAAAGGCACTCGGTTATGCAGCACTGTTGCACGGTGCTTATGATTTTTTTCTGTTCATCAATTATTATCCGGGCATGGCAATAGGTGCGGTGCTTTCTTTACGATATGGAATTATTTTTTCGAGAAAGGCGATTCTGTTACACCAGCATGCTTCTCCGTTTAAAACTGTAGAATGAGTTTTTGCGACTCATCAGATGAGTTTTAATTAATATAAGAAGAGGTTTTAATTGAAATTTCAACAGATTAATTTACTATCGGACAAAACTTTTCAGATTTGAAAATGTAAAGAGGTGCAACCCCAAAAGGGCAAAACACCTTTTTTGTGAAAAAAACTCTGCTTCAAACAATTGCGTTTACGCTCATTAATTTTATTGTACTTGCACAAGAGGGCGGTGGCGCGAAAACCACTGTAACAGATACTACCATTCAATCTGAAGCAATTTTTTCTGTTTCTGTTGAATCGGCTTTCACCAATTCATATTTATGGCGAGGCATTCAATTTAATAAAGGAATAATACTTCAACCATCTGTTACCATGGACTATAAAGGTTTCAGTTTAAACATCTGGAACTCAACCAGTATTTTAGAAACCAATGAAAACGAAATAATTCAGGAACTTGATTTTACACTTTTAAAAAGTATAGAGGCGGGCAATTTTTATTTTGAGCCAACACTTTTAGTGTACACTTATCCAACCAAAAATTCAATAACAGCAACTGCTGAAGCCTCAATTTATGTAGCTTATTATAAAGGGGCACTTGGAATATTTATGAATCCTTCTGCTGATATTTTATCAAACGCTGGAGGAACTTTTTCTGAAGCCGGATTTACTTACGATAACGAAACAGAAAAATCACACACGGTTTTAAATTTGGCATATGGTACCGGAAACAAAAAATTTTCGGACTATAATATAACGGGTGATGATCCTTCGGGGATAACTTCAAATTATAAACTGATTGACCTTAATGGTTATTACCAAAAAAGTTTAAACGAAACTTTATACATAAAACCATCATTCAGTTTCTTTCACATTATCGGGTCTGATTTTACAAATTTCTTAAACACAAATCAATTGAGTTTCACACTTTCAATTGGTGCTGAATTTTAAAACACTATGAAAATTCAATTACGAATAATTTTACTGCTTACAATCATCCTCACAGGTGGAATCAGCGCTATTACCTATATGCGCAATTCGGATGATGTGAAAATGACCACCTTGTTAAAAAACCGGTTAGCCGAAAAGGACAGTGCCTACGATAAAATCCTCGATTTAAAATCGCACAGTTTATTCATGATAGCCAGCTACGAATATTCGATCTGGGATGAAATGGTGGATTTTGTAAAAACGGCATCAAGCATAAACCTTACTGAAGCTGAAGAATTAAAGAAAAAGGAATTTGAAGAAAGCAGCATTGATTTTTTAATTGATCAATATAACTTTTGCGGTGTATGGGTTTATGATATCAATTTCGGATGTGTATACGGTCACAATAATTACGACAATGATTCAAGCTCAAAAATTCCAATTTCAAGATTTGATTTATCAAAAGCTTTTTTAACACAAAACGAAGGCAAGGGAAATTACTTTACACATTTTTTTATAAGAACCCGGCAGGATGATTTAATGGAAATCCGTGGAGCATCTATTCACGGCACTTTAGATAATGATAGAAAAGACGCCCCAAGCGGTTATTTTTTTGTTGCTAAACTCTGGGATAAAAAATACCTCGACGAATTAGGTGCATTGAATACAGCAACCATCAGCGTTTCTTACGATTCAAGCAAGTTTCATTTTGATTCGGATATTAAACAGGTTGATAAAAACGGAACGCTGGTGAGCTCCAGAAGATTTGCCGGTTTCGATGGAAAAGTATTTGCCCATTCAATTATCAGTTATCCAACTCCATTTTATGTGCAGTTGCAAACCGGAAACAATAAAACCAGTGCAGTGCTCATTATATTTTGCTTTGTGCTTTTTATTCTGGTTACCTGGGCATTTATTTCATGGGTGCGAAATCCATTGGTGCACATTGCACAAAGTTTAAATAATAACAACCCCCGATTCATCAGCAAACTTTCAAAATCAAAATCTGAATTCGGAAAACTTGCCTTATTAATCATTAATTTTTTCAAGCAAAAAGAAGATTTGCAAATTGAAATTGAAGCGCGCCAGAAAAATGAAATGGCCCTGCGCAACAGCGAAAAAAGATTTATTGATGTAACGGAAGCAGCAGGCGAATTTGTATGGGAAACAAATGTTGAGGGAAAAATAATTTACATCTCCAGTAAAATAACCGATGCCGCAGGTTACAGCATTGACGAATGCATGAATCAGAATTTTATTGATATAATTTGCGAGGAAGACAAACAAAAAATTACTGAGCTTTTTAATTCATTTGTTTTAAATGCCGAATCTTTTAAAGACATAGAATTTAAAGTGAACCGCAAAGATGGATCGCAGGGATACATAAGAGCCAGCGGAACACCTGCATTTGATCCGTACGGGAATGTGTTTGGATTCAGGGGCACCGGGCAGGAGGTAAGCAAGCAAAAACAATTTGAAGAAGAATTGCGCCAGGCAAAAGAACTGGCCGAAAGTGCAAACATGGCCAAGAGCGAGTTTCTGGCAAACATGAGTCACGAAATCCGTACGCCCATGAATGGTATTATGGGTATGACCGAACTCACCCTCGCCACCAATTGCACCGAAGAACAGCGCGAATACCTGGAACTCGTAAAAACATCTGCCGATAATTTGTTGATTGTAATTAACGACATTCTTGACTTCAGTAAAATTGAAGCCGGAAAAATGGAGCTCGAAGAAATTGATTTTGACTTGCGCGACATGATGAGCAAAACCATGAAACTGCTCGCGCTTCGTAAAAAAGATAAGGGCATTGAAATGATTTTGGACATTGACGAGGAGATACCTAAAATAATAATCGGCGATCCGGGGCGCCTGCGTCAAATCATAATTAACATTGTTGGCAATGCAATAAAGTTTACCGAGAAAGGAGAAATCGGATTAAAAGCAAAATTGCAAAAAATTGAAAACGGAAAATCATCCATTCAATTTACAATAAGCGATACCGGAATCGGAATTCCTGAAGATAAACTCAAAAGTATTTTTGAACCCTTCACACAAGCCGATGGATCTACCACCCGTAAGTTTGGTGGCACCGGTCTCGGATTAACCATTACCCGCAACCTGATTGCACTCATGAATGGTGATGTGCATGTTACCAGCCAATTGGGCGCGGGCAGTCAGTTTCATTTCAATGCCGAGTTCGGAATTGGTCAGGCCATTACCCGTTACCTCCCTGCTGATTTTGAAGTGTTACGAAAACTCAAAGTGCTCATTGTTGATGATAATTTAACCAACCGCCGCATAATGGAAGGCCAGCTGAAAGACCTGGTGGAAAGCACCGTTTGTGTGGATGGTGGCCGAAACGCATTGTATGAATTAAGCAGGGCGCACAACCAGGGAAACCCCTTTGATTTAATGTTACTGGATGTGCAAATGCCCGGAATTGACGGATGGGAAGTAGCGAAAATTATGCGCGACAATCCGAATTTCGATTCAACCAAAATATTTGTCATGTCGAGCGTGGCCGATAACATTGACATTAAGGAAAGAGAAAAACTCAACATCACCTCCTTTATGGCCAAGCCGGTTACCTACCAGGAGTTGGTAGATGAATTGTTTGTGATATTCGGAAACATGGTGCCCGAAACAATGGCAGAAAAAGAGCAGCATTCATCGCGCAAAATTTACCAGTCTAAATCATTAAACATTCTTTTAGCCGAAGATGATTTAATTAATCAGAAACTGGCCATCACTGTGCTCGAAAAAAATGGATTTAAAGTAACCCTTGCCAACAACGGATTGGAAGTTCTTGAAATTCTTAAAACCGATGATTTTGATTTGATATTTATGGATGTGCAAATGCCGCACCTCGATGGATACGAAACCACTTTAAAAATCCGCGAAAACGAATTAACAACCGGCCAGCACATTCCAATCATTGCCATGACCGCTCACGCCATGAAAATGCACCGCGACCGTTGCATTGAAGTAGGCATGGACGATTATGTATCGAAGCCAATTAAAACCGAAGAGGTTTTTAAAGTAAT
>JAHEZG010000057.1 GCA_023251195.1 Chitinophagaceae bacterium
AGATTAATCCCCAATGCGCTTTCTTCTTTACTAAATTCCATAACCAGTAACTGAAAAATGAAACAGCAGCAATACGAAAAAGTGTGAGTAATAATTTACCACCATCGCCTCCCCATTTCATTCCGAAAGCCATGCCTTCGTTCTCAATAAAATAGAAGTAAAACCAGGGAGTTACTTTTATGCTGTCGGTAATTGGCATGTGCAGTTTTACCCAAAACTTTAAAGTCTGGTCAACCGCAAGTATTAATAAAATAAGGAGTAAAGGTTTAAGAAACTTCAATGTTACTTGCCCTGCATCATTTTAGCTTCGATACTTAAAGTGGCGTGAGGCACAGCGCGCAATCTTTCTTTATCAATCAACTTTCCGGTAACGCGACAGATACCATAAGTTTTATTATCAATACGCATCAATGCTTTTTCCAAATGATCTATATAGGTTGATTGGCGGGTTGCCATTTGCGACATGTATTCGCGCTCCATTGCCACCGAACCATCTTCTATTGAACCGAATTTGTTTTCAGTATCGTCGGTACCGTTATCATCTTTGCGGTTAATCTGATCGTTCAGGTATTTTAACTCCTGACGAGCAGCGTCTAGTTTTTCGTCAATCAGATTTTTAAATTCCAGCAATTCTTTATCGCTATATCGAGCACGGTTATCGGCTGTTTTATGCATGCGTGGTTGCGCAACCGGATTTGAAGCGTGTCTTTTTACCTCAGTTTTTGGAACTGCCGGTTTACTCACAGTTTTTGAAACAGAAGGTTTTGTTGCTTTAGATTTTGAAACCGATTTTTTCGAATTTGGCGCCTTTGCAACAGGTTTCTTAGCCTTTGGAGCAGATTTCACCTGTTTTTTGCTAACCGGTTTACTAACTTTTTTAGGCGCTGCTTTTTTTGCTGCAGGCTTTTTTGCTTTTGGTGCAGCTTTTTTAACTACCTTTTTTACAGGGTTTTTTGGAGCTGGCTTCTTTGCAGTTTTGTTTGGTTTTTTTGCCATAACCTGCTTATTTTTTTTGTTTGAGAATAACTTTTATTGGAAAATCATTGACCTCAACCACCTCTGCATCTGATAATTGCTCTACCATTTGCAAATCGTCCGCTAAAATTTCGGCGCAAATATAATTTTTAAAATGAAGTATGGTAGCGTTTATAAAATCTTGTTTCTCAATCGAAAGCATCACACGGTCGGTGATATTAAAACCGCCATCTTTTCGCATTTTTTGCAGTTTATTGACCAATTCGCGGGCATTTCCTTCTTCCTGAAGTTCTTCTGTTATGGTTATATCGAGTGCAACTGTGAGGTCATCTTTGTTCGCAACCTGCCATCCGGGAATGTCTTCGCTGATGATTTCAACTTCGGTTAAAAGCACTTCGACAAGCTCAGTATCAATTGTAATCTGAATAGATTTGTTCTTTTCGAGTTCGGCAATTTGTTTTTGTGTGAACACGGCAATTAAATCGGCGGCGGCTTTCATTTTCTTTCCCAACTTATTACCGAGCAGTTTGAAATTGGCTTTCGTTTTTTTCTTAATCACTCCTTCGGTTTCGGTGATGAACTCAATCTGCTTCACATTCACTTCCGAAAGAATTAAATCCTGAATGGCTTCCACTTGTTTTTGAAAATGTGAATTCAAAACCGGAATCATAATTTTATTAAGCGGCTGACGAACCTTGATGTTCACCTTTTTGCGAAGCGAAAGAACGAGCGAGGAAATATCCTGAGCTATCTGCATCCTTTCTTCGAGTGGTTTATCAATTGCGCTTTCATCAATCACCATCCATTCGCTCAGATGAACCGACTCTGTTTTTTCTTTTCCGGAAACAGCATTCAAATCGGTAAATAATCTTTCAGCGAAGAATGGAGAAATCGGAGCCATCAACTTGGCTATAGTATTAAGGCAAGTGTAAAGAGTTTGGTAAGCAGCAATTTTATCTTCTGTGTAATCACCTTTCCAGAAACGGCGGCGGCACAAGCGCACATACCAGTTGCTTAAATGTTCATCCACAAATTCCTGGATGGCGCGCGCGACTTGCGTGGGTTCGTAATCATCGTAGCTCTGCTGAACTGATTTCGCTAATGAGTTGAGCAATGAAATTATCCATCGGTCAATCTCCGGCCTTTTGCTTAAAAGAATTTCTTCTTCTTTAAAAGTGAAGCGGTCAATATTCGCGTAGAGGGCGAAGAAGTTGTAGGTATTGTAAAGTGTGCCGAAGAATTTTCGTTTCACTTCATCAATGCCGGCTAAATCAAATTTCAGATTGTCCCAAGGTTGCGAATTTGAAATCATGTACCAACGAGTAGCATCAGCGCCGTGCTTGTCGAGTGTCTCGAATGGATTAACAGTGTTGCCCAATCGCTTGCTCATTTTATTTCCGTTTTTATCGAGGACAAGTCCGTTGCTCACTACATTTTTATAAGCAACAGAATCGAACAGCAAAGTTCCGAGTGCGTGAAGCGTGAAAAACCAGCCGCGGGTTTGGTCAACTCCTTCGGCTATGTAATCAGCAGGAAAATTTTTATTGAAGAGTTCTTTATTCTCGAATGGATAATGCAATTGTGCAAAAGGCATTGCACCGCTGTCGAACCAAACATCAACGAGGTCGGCGATGCGCGTTAATTTTTTTCCTGAAGCCGCGATTAAAAATATTCTGTCGGCATACGGGCGATGCAAATCTTTCAGGTTCGAAATATTTTCTTCAACATCGTAAGCGATGTTATTCTTCTTTGCATTTTCTGCTGAGGTCAGAATCTGATTTTTCAATTCTTCAACACTGCCTACACAAATTTCTTCTGTTCCGTCTTCCGATTTCCAGATGGGAAGTGGTGTTCCCCAAAAACGCGAGCGCGATAAATTCCAGTCCTGTAAATTTTCTAACCAGTTGCCGAAGCGACCGGTGCCTGTTGATTCGGGTTTCCAGTTGATGGTGTTGTTGAGTTCAACCATTCGCTCTTTGGCTGCAGTTGTTTTGATGAACCATGAATCGAGCGGATAATAAATCACCGGCTTGTCGGTGCGCCAGCAATGAGGATAGTTGTGTTCGTATTTCTCAACTTTGAATGCCTTGTTTTCTTTTTTCAGTTTGATACTGATGAGCACATCGGGCGATTCATACTTCGCATCGTCTTTGTAATTCTTCACATACATTCCTGAAAATTCTCCAACACCATCAATAAATTTTCCTTGCTTGTCCACGAGTGTGAGCGAACCGAGTCCGTATTTCTTCGCCATTCGAAAATCATCAGCACCGAAACTTGGTGCAGTGTGAACGATTCCGGTTCCGTCTTCGGTGGTTACGAAATCTCCCAACACAACTTTGAAAGCATCGCCGTCGGTTGGTTGTTGGTAGGGAAGAAGTTGTTCGTATCGGATTCCTTCTAAATCTTTTCCCTTAAATTTTCCCTTTACTTTCCAAACACCAATCTTTAATGATACAATTATTCTTTTCCATCCATCATCATCTATTGTTTCATGCTCAAGCATAAATGACTCTCTTTGATCACCAACCTTTAGATTTTCTAAGTTGAAGTTTTCATCAGATAAAAAATATTTACTAAATAAATTTTTTGCGAGAATTACACTTATGCGTTGATGTGAATAGATGTTTAAAGTTTCAACCAACAAATATTCTATTTCACCGCCAACTGTTAAGGCAGTGTTTGAAGGAAGAGTCCACGGTGTTGTGGTCCATGCGAGGAAAAACGCAGGGTTCCCTTCGGGTAACCCTGCTAAGACAGCGCGTGATTTTTCATCTCTCACAATTTTAAACTGCGCCACCACACTCGTATCTTTCACCAACTTGTAACACCCCGGCTGATTCAGTTCGTGTGTGCTGAGTCCTGTTCCCGCAGCAGGTGAATAGGGTTGAATGGTGTAACCCTCGTACAATAAATTTTTATCGTACAATTGTTTGAGCGCCCACCAAAGTGATTCGATGTAATTGTTTTCGTAAGTGATGTAGGGGTTTTTTAAATCAACCCAGTAACCCATTTGCACGGTGAGTTTTTCCCATGCATCCTTGTATTGCATCACCTCGCGGCGGCACTCGGCATTGTATTGTTCAATCGAAATTTTTTTGCCGATGTCTTCCTTTGTGATTCCTAAATTTTTTTCGACACTCAACTCAACCGGTAAACCGTGTGTGTCCCATCCGCTTTTTCTTTTTACCTGAAATCCGCGCTGTGTTTTATAACGACAGAATAAATCCTTGATAGCACGCGACATCACATGATGAATGCCGGGCATTCCGTTCGCGCTCGGAGGTCCTTCATAAAATACAAAGGGGGTTTTTCCTTCGCGTGTCGAAATACTTTTCTCAAATATTTTTTCCTTCTCCCAAAAATCATTCACTTCATTTTCAAGTGAAGGAAGATTGAGGGTTTTATATTCTGTGTACTTTTTCATTTTTGGATGCGCAATATTCGGGAAAAGATTGCAAGTGTCCACTTCTAAAATAATTCTTTCAAAATCATGCGATTTGAAAACATTATCTACTTTTATCAAAATTCTTTTACTATGAAAAAACTTTTTTACTCCATTCTTTCTCTTGTTTTAATTTTCAATTCAAATTTTTCGAAAGCACAGGTCACCAAAATGCCTTTGCTTGAAGAGTTTACAAGCAGCACTTGTCCGCCTTGTGCTGCAAACAATCCGACTTTTGATGCAATGCTTGAATCAAACGAAGGCAGCTTCGTTTGTGTTAAGTATCAAATGAATTGGCCAGGTAGTGGTGATATTTATTATAATACTGACGGCAACACCCGAAGGAATACTTATAGTGTAACAGGCATTCCGGAATTAGCAGTTGATGGGTCAGTCTGGCTCACTCAACCGGCAGGTTTTTTGTCATCAGATTTAGCTATGGAGCATGCGGCCTCGTCAAACCTGATTATAGATGCTCAGTTTATTTTGGATGATTCAATGCTTACAGTTTTTGGAAACCTGTTACCTCAGCAAGATATTACCGGTGCGATAAGAAGGTACATTGCTATTGTTGAAAAACATACTTATAATAATACAGGAACCAATGGCGAAACTGAATTTTCTTATGTAGAGCAAAAGATGCTTCCAAATGGATCAGGTATTTACACTATTGGTTTAACCAGTGGAGCCACAATTCCATTTACGCAAACAATTAATCTGAACACTCTTTCTCATATTGAAAACAAAAGCAATTTAATGTTTGCTGTTTGGGTTCAGAATTCAACAACCAAGGAGGTGCTACAATCAACTTGGGCAACTTTTCCAACCGGTGTGCAAGAGCCAACTACAAGTTCGAGCGGAATAATTAGCCTTTTTCCAAATCCTGCTTCGAACCAGACTATAATTGAATATCAATTACAAGACAATGCGGATGTATCAATAAAAATTTTAAATGCATATGGTCAAACTGTATCAGAAAATTTAATTGGGAAGAGTGGTTTTGGACTCCATAGCGAAATTATGAATACTGGAAATTTGATTCCCGGCGTCTATTTTATTGATTTAATAATTGGAAATAGTCATTATCGTCAGCCGCTAATGGTTCAATAGAAAATTTTTTTGCAAAAGCACGGAGATATAAAATCTAAATCCATATTCAAATTATAGAAATAAATAAACAATAAGTATTTTGATTGATAAAAAAGCAATCAAATAAAAAATAATAGTTAAAAGGGATAGTTACTTAGTAAGCTATCCCTTTTTGATTTCAAAAAAGGAATCATAAAACTCATTTGGATAAAAGACAGACTAAATAAATTTCAGTTGTTGAGTTTAATTGATTGTTCTTTCATTATTCGCAGATAAATTTTTCTTCAATATTTCCAATCATATTTGATATCAATAACCATGTGTAATCTATACGCACAAATGATTAATTGGCCGGTTTATCTTTGTACGATGTATACAAGCATAAAATAAAAATGGCCTGCAATTCTGCAGGCCATTTTTATTTTATAAATTGAAATTGATTTATTTGTCAGTCTTTGGATCGTACACTTTAAATTCTACGCGGCGATTATAATATTGCTGACCTTCAAATTTCTCGTTGTAACCATCAGGCAAACTCTTAATAAGGTTTTCAGTTTCGCCGCTTGATTTGGTAATTATTCGTGAAGCATCTATACCATAGATTTCGGAAAGGAATTTTTTAGCGTTATTAACCCTACGCAATGAAAGATCTTCGTTGTATTTATTTGATGCACGAATATCGGTGTGTCCAACAGCAACAATTTTTAATTCGGGATACATTTTCATTACTGTAGCCACATATTTCATTCTCTCATACATCTCAGGTTTGATGTTATCTTTATCAAGATCATAAAATATCATTGGTAACCACCAATAACCTCCGGAACCAGTACCGCCACCTAAAATTGTTTTTCCGTTTACATCAACAAGTCCGGTTGGGTTTGTATTTGCTTCTTT
The DNA here is from genome assembly GCA_023251195.1 of Chitinophagaceae bacterium. Lineage (GTDB taxonomy): Bacteria > Bacteroidota > Bacteroidia > Chitinophagales > UBA10324 > UBA10324. The sequence goes on from JAHEZG010000057.1 coordinate 6,407, forward strand.
ATCTTTATAATCCGGCACACCGTCTTTATCACCATCAGTTGGAATTCCATCTCCATCAACCTTTGCACCGATAGGCGAAAACGGATCTTTATCTTTAGCATCCGGCACACCATCTTTATCAGAATCCTGAGTTACACCATGTGTGTTTACCACAGCACCTGCCTCAGAATTTGGCTCCATATCTAATTTGTTTATAACTCCATCATCATCTGTATCCACTAAATCATCAACATTCTTTTTTATTAAAGTTTGAATCGCATCATAGGTATAATCATTTGGATTCTGCCAGTACAATGGTTCAACACGGGTTTTTCCGCCTATGAAATAACCCAATGAAGCACTTAAGTAATGATAGGTGTCAAAGTTTCCGGTTAATACAGGATCAGCATAGGGATGTTCTTGCCACCGCTGTCCGTCGAGTAAATCATCGTTGGTAATTGCAATTTTTTCGGTAAGCGATAATTGAAATTTGCGGCTTAAGTGAAATCCCAAACCAATGCTCCCAGTTACAACTGGTTTTGTAACTCTATCAAAAAATTTAGGTTGGTCGGCTTGTCCTTCAGCAGCCGTTTCGTAAGTTCCATCCATCATAGTTTTTAAGGCAGCAATTGTTGTTTTACGATCAGGGTAACCGGCTAATGGAATTGAAACAAAATTATATCTAATGCCATTAGCGTCCAGTGCATCCATTTTAGTATAATAAATCATTGCACCACCACCTAGGCCACCATATAAATTTACTTTTCTTTCTCTTGCAACTTTGTGATACCCGATGTTATTGATTGTTAACACAGCCTGCATATTAATTTCGTCGATTGTTGTTTTGTAATTGTAATAAAACAATCCACCGTTTTGGTAATAGTCAGTTGCAGGGTGTGAATGAGTTAATACAGGATTATTTGCCAAGCCGGAATTGGCTTGCCAGTTAAGTCCAAATGTATTTCCGTGAAGAACCTGTCCTTTTAAACTTACGGCATATCCAAGCGATTTGCGTACTTCAAGTCCTGCACCCCATCCGCCTTTTGTTGCGACATCGCCACTAACGAAAAGTCCACCGCCGTTTAATGCAATTTCCCATTTGTTTTTTGGTTTTGCCGGAAAAATATATTGGCCCTTTTCAAATTGTTTTTCCTGGGGCATATTTTTCTTTGAGATTACAGTTGTATCTCCTAAAATATCACGATACAATGGAAGAATAGGTTTGTAAGCCGCAGTGTCATATGGATTTTGGGCATTTACTTTTAGGTTGAAAGAACCTAAACAAAAAAAACAAAACAGGATGTAAATCTTTTTCATGAGATGTGGTTGCTATGAAATTTAACTGCTAAAAAAAGGAGCTTAGCTTTGGTTTCAAAGGTAAAATTACTTTTGATAAATGCAAATCAGATAAAAACCGGTTGGTATGATAAATGAATTTTCGATTAATTCTTTTATTTTTTTCTATCTGTTGTAAAATAAACCAGATCAATTAATGAGTTTAACGATGCGGTTTTGGTAAAGCTGTTTAAAATGGCTATTGCTTCATCCCGATATAAATTCATCTTTTCAGTTGCATACTTCATACCACCTGATTCATGAATAAACGATACAACTTCCTTTACTTTAAGCAGGTCTTCATTTTTATTTTTGATAATATTAATAAATCTTCTTCGATCAGAGGAGTTACAATTGTTCAGTGCATAAATTAATGGAAGTGTAATTTTTTTTTCTTTCAGATCTATGCCATGCGGCTTGCCGATATCCTCGTTTCCAAAATCAAGTAAATCATCTTTTATTTGAAATGCTATGCCTGCCTTTTCACCAAACAATTTCATTTTGGCAATTATGATTTCTGATGAATTGCTCGATGCGGCGCCGATGGCACAGGCCGAAGAAATTAATGTGGCAGTTTTTTGCCTGATAATTTCAAAGTAAATTTCTTCAGTAATATTCAGTTTGCGGGTTTTTTCAATCTGCAGTAATTCACCTTCACTCATTTCTTTAACGGCATCCGAAACTAATTCCAGTAGTCTGAAATCTTTATTACTTACTGCCAACAATAATCCTTTGGAGAGCAGGTAATCACCAACTAAAACAGCAATTTTATTTTTCCATAAAGCATTTATTGAAAAGAAACCTCTTCGTTCATCTGAATCATCTACCACATCATCATGAACCAAAGTAGCAGTATGCAATAATTCAATTAAAGCAGCTCCGCGATAAGTTGCTTCGGTAATTTCGCCGCAAACTGAAGCCGATAAAAAAACAAACATTGGTCGAACTCTTTTGCCCTTTTGTTTAACGATGTATTTCATAACAGCATCAAGCAATGGCGTTTTTGTTTTCATTGATGCACGAAATTTTTCTTCGAACAGCGTTAATTCTGCTGCTATTGGCTTTCGTATTTCATCAAGGTTCGTGGACATAAAAATGCCCGGCGAAAGTAGCAGATGAGCATTTTGAAACCTAACTCGTCTTCTTAATATAAATAATTTTTAAAAGTGGTTTGTTTAATGATGTTTTTTTGCATTCGAAAATCAGCGGTGCATTTTGAAATCAACAAGAAATATGTGTTCAATATTTTCTAGTTCAATTTTATATAAAACTGCGAAAAGAATCGAATTCTCAAATCCGTATTTACACCCCCACTGTACTCTCCTTCATCAACTCGGCATTCTCAGCCATCTGCAAAGCATCGAGCATCTCCTGAATATTTCCATTGATGAAATCGGGTAAAGTATAAACGGTCATTCCGATGCGGTGATCTGTTACACGACCTTGAGGATAATTATAAGTACGGATTTTTGCTGAGCGGTCGCCACTGCTCACCATTGATTTTCTTTTTGCGGCAATCGCATCTTCATGCTTGCGAACTGCAGCTTCATATAATCGGGTGCGCAACATTTTCATCGCCTTCTCACGATTGCCTAATTGCGAGCGCTCGGTCTGACACATCACCACTACACCCGTAGCAATGTGTGTGAGAATAACTTTTGTTTCCACCTTGTTTACATTCTGTCCGCCCGCGCCACCGCTTCGTGCGGTTTCCATTTTCACATCCGCATCACGAACTTCCACATCCACTTCTTCGGCTTCAGGCATCACCGCAACAGTTGCCGCACTTGTATGCACACGACCCTGCGCTTCTGTTGCAGGTACACGCTGCACACGATGCACTCCGGATTCAAATTTTAAAGTGCCGTAAACATTTTCGCCGGTCACTTCAAATATCACTTCCTTATATCCACCCATTGTACCGGGACTGTCGCTCACTAATTCTAATTTCCATTTTTTGTTTTCGCAATAGCGGATGTACATGCGATACAACTCCCCTGCAAACAAACTCGCTTCATCACCACCTGTGCCGGCGCGAATTTCAATTACTGCATTTTTTTCGTCGGTTGGATCTTTAGGTAGTAACAATAACCGAATGGCTTCTTCCGATTTTAATTTTTCATCTTCCAAACCATCAAGCTCACCTTTCGCCATTTGCTTGAACTCATCATCTTTTTCGGTTTCAATTATATGCCGGTTGTTCTCAATATTGCTTAAGATGACTTTGTATTTTTCAAATGCCTCAACCACTTTCTGCAATTCTTTGTATGACTTATTCAATTGCACATACAACCGCTGATCAGCAATTTTTCGCGGGTCGTTCAACTGTAATTCTAAATCCTGCCATTTCTCCTTTATCGATTGGAGCCTGTTAACTAATTCATTCATTGTGGCGCAAAAATAAGAAGTTCGGTTAAAGACTAATTAATACGGGTAAACAACAATCTGCTCTTTTTGCATAAGATAAATTCTATGCGAGTCAATCTGAAGTTGCATAGCAGAATCAGGCAGTTCAATGGAATATTCTTCCATCGTTTTCAATTGATAAATGTGCGCCTGATTATTTTTTTTATAGATGAGTTGATTGTTCTCGACTTGAAAATAAGTAATTCTTTTCACTGGAATTTTATTCAGAAAATTTCCGAACTGATCAAATACAAAAACTCCCTGCGACGAATCAGAAACAAAAAGTTGCTGATTTTCTTCCATCATTAAAAATGTTTGAATCGGTTTATCGGAAATGGATTGCATGGTGGGGCTTTCATGCATCACCTCCAATTGCGAATTGATTTTTTTCAATCGCTGATCGGCTTCATCATACACCCAGAAATTTCCATCCTGTGATAAACACGCAACAGGCGATTGAATAATTCCTATTGGTGAAAGTTGAGTTTCAGCAATTTCTGACAAAGTATTATCAAGCCAAACAATGGTGCTGAAATCTTTGTAATACAAGAGCAACTTCATCGGGTTTGAAACATCAAGCGAAGTTGGTTGTCCGAGAGATTTGTTATTGTAAGAATGAAGTAATAAACCAGTAGAATCATATTTCACCACCTGATTTTCGGTGGTGACTGTATAAATATTTTTCAGATTATCAGTTGTAAAAAATAATGCATGAACCTGAATGAAAAATAAAATGTGCCACAGCGGTTCCATTATTTCTTATAATATTTTAACTCCAGTTTCTCTCCGTCAAAAGTTGCGTAGCTGTAAAACCGCAACCAGTCGCCGAGATTGATGTAACGGCTTTTTTCGTTTAGGGGATAATCCATTGCGAGGTGACGATGACCAAAAATAAAATAATCAATCTGTTCGTGCTTCAGCATTTCGCGTGCGTAACCAATCAGCCATTCTTTTTCTTCACCCAGAAAATTTTCTTTCACTTCGCCATTCAGAAAGCGATTGTTGTAACTCCATTTTTTTCCGAGCCACACACCGAAGTTCGGATGCACGCGCGCAAACAACCAACGAAAAACCCTAGCATGAAAAATTTTCTTAATCACCTTGTACTTATAATCGCCGGGACCCAACCCATCGCCATGACCAATCAGAAATTTTTTACTGTTACACGCAAACTGCACTTCTTTGTTGAAGACCGGAATATCCATTTCCTCCGTAAAATAATTTTTCATCCACTGATCGTGATTGCCCGGAAAAAAATAAATGGGAATATTTTTATCGCGCAGTTCAGCTAATTTTCCCAGTACACGAACAAATCCTTTCGGCACTACCTGCTTGTATTCAAACCAGAAATCGAACAAATCACCGAGAATAAAAATGCACTGCGCGTCTTTCGAAATTTCGTCGAGCCATTGAATAAATAATTTCTCGCGCTGCAAACTTTTCTCACGCGTGGGCACACCGAGATGCAGATCAGAAGCAAAATAAATTTTCTTTCCGCTGTCAACGGAGGTGGGGAACTGCATCAGCGAACCGGATCGTCAATCAAAAAAACATAAACTTCTTTCGGACCATGCGCGCCGAGCACCAAAGTTTTTTCAATATCCGCCGTGCGGCTCGGACCCGTTGCAATCGAAATCATACTCGGCAGATTGCCTTCGTATTTCTGTAACACTAATTGCGTGGCATCCTTAATATCAAAAACCAGTTGCGAAGTATAAGCCACCACAATATGAATGGGCGGAAAGATGGGCAAACTGCGACCGCTCTGCTGCCGGCTCGTGAGTAAAATGCTGCCCGTGCGCGCCACTAAGCACTCGCACAAAGTAATTCCGGCATCGGCTTTATCAATTGTTTTTCCCACACGGCATTTATTAAAATCGAATCGCTGAAATAAATCCTGCAGCGGTTTTTCCCAGCAGTACAAATGATTCCAGCCCTTCTCGTTCGCCACGGCAGAAATGGATTGAATGAACTCAGCAATGTTTTCGCAGTAAATAAAATTGCCCTGAATTTTTGTGAACTGCTCCGCAAAAACCACATCCAGTGTATCAGTCGGCGCCGGATAAACCGAAGCCGTCTGGTCAATATTCGGAAAAGGAATGTTGGTGGAATGAATGAGCGCCTTCCGAATTTTTTTCAGCACGCGCTCTTTACTGGTTGGCTCCATAGTTTTTATTAGTGAAGCAAAAGTAGAAATAAGCGTTTAACAATTTAATTCCCTTTCTTCAGTTCTCTATTCTTCTTCGTAATAGGCAGATAATTTTCAGTGGAAATAACTTTTTTACCAGTCCTTTTTTCGAGTTCTTTTCTTGCATTTCCGGCAACTGCTCCACCTTGTTTTGCTGCTTTTTTATTTTGAAAAAAACCTTTCGGGTTTTGTGTTTTTACTATTTCAGTTGTTGATGCTTCACCTAACATTGAAAAAATCAATTCAAGGTCATTCATGTGGTCGCGAAGGTTTTGACTTTTCAATCCCTTCACTTTTTTATATTCAGCAGGAGTAAGTCCGAAAGTTGCTTTTGAAATCTCTGCTGTCAAGATTGAATACTCAATCTGTTCTTTGATGCCTCTGGTTTTCCATTCATCAGTAAGTTGTTCACGAATAGCAATACTTCTCATTCGTTTCTCAATCCAATCATCAGGATAACCTTTCAATTTGTAAAGCTCCCGTGTTCGTTGTGTTGCGAGTTCAGGATTTTCAATTTCATCTAATCTGTCTGAACCTACTTGTGCTAACCATAATTTGAATGGTTCTGCTTTCGGTGATGGAATAGATTGAATAATTCGCAACAACCCTTTGGTATTTGCGCAACCCATTTTTTGTTTACCACCAGGTGTAGCAACTGAAAGGGTGGGTACAAATTGTACCCACCCTTTGGCAAGTTCAGTATCTCGTTGCCTCATTCGCTTAATGTATTGCTTCGGATCATTACTGTTAGTTAAAACTGTAACCACATCTTCAACAACAAAATACCATTTTTGGTCTTCTTCATTCCAAACAGTTCTTACTTGTTTGTTCTCAAATAATTTGATGCTGCTCATAAAACAAATGTAAAATTTTCAAAATGATGAAAACAGAAATATTTGAGAATTGTTGTACAAAATAATTTGATATAATTTTCTCTGCGCCTCTCCGTCTCTGCGGTAAAAAACTCTCAATCAGTAAGAACAATTTTCTAAATACAATCAGGATTAATACACCTTTCTATATTTGTTTCGTTCAATCATCAAAATGTTTTCGCGCTTCGTTTTTATTCTCTCCGTATCATTTCTTTTTTCATGTCAAAATGAAAACACAACCCAAACGGCTGTTCCGGATAACCGCGTGCTCACCAATGCCGATGGCGATTACATTCAGTTCCCCGATGCGCCGAAATTTTTAAGCGACTGGAAAAAAGAAAACAACCTGACTGTGCAGTGGATGCAGGAACCCGACAATCTGCACGCGTGTAACGGTCGTACACTTTCGCGCGCCATTGTTTTTACACTGATACACCGCTCGCTGCTTTCGATTGACCCGATGACGCGCAAACTGAAAGCTGACCTGGTAAAAGAAATTCCGACCGCGAGCGACGGACTCACTTATCGTTTTGAACTGAAGGACGAACCCGCTTTTGATGATGGCGCGCAACTGACTGTGGACGATGTGATTTTTTCTTTCAAGGCATATACCTGTCCGCTGGTGAATGTGTCGGGTAGAAGCGCGCTGAATAATTTACTGAATATTGTAAAAGATAATTCGAATGCGCGCGCTTTTACTGTGACGATGAAGAAGGTGCTGGCGCAAAACCTGTTTATACTCACCGACTTTCCGATACTGGAAAAGAAATTTTATGATGCGGATGATGCGCTGAAAAATTACCCGGTGAACTGGGTGAATGTGGAAGACCAGCCCGGCATGAATAAAACTTTTCCGACTGCGTGGGCTGCTGCGTTTAATGATGGCAAGTACGGCAATGACCCGGCGCTGATTAACGGGCTTGGCGCTTACAAAGTGAAAAGCTGGGAGCGCGGACAAACGCTGACACTGGAAAAGAAAAAAAATCA
>JAHEZG010000370.1:0-2924 GCA_023251195.1 Chitinophagaceae bacterium
ATTTTTTCTGAATAAATCTTTTGAAAATTTATTCATGAAAGTTGTTGAGTTTGACGAAGTCGCGGGTCAATAAATGCCTGCAAAATTTCAGTGAGTAAAAAACCAACCAATGTCAGTAATCATGAGAGTGTAGTGACTGCCGCCAACACAGGAACATCTTTAGTGAGTGCCGCATGAAACAAAGCATTGCTCATTCCGGGGATTCCGAAAATGGTTTCGATGATGACACTGCCACCAACTGCCATTGGAAATAAATAACCGAGCACAGTGAGCACCGGAATAATGGCGTGTGGCAAAGCGTGTTTCAATAATGATTGTGTGTTGTCAAATCCTTTTGCTCTTGCGGTCAATAAAAATTCTTTGTGTAACACTTCCTTCAGATTGGTTTCGATTGCGCGTGTGAAGTAGGCGATTGCGCCGAGCGTGTAACACATCACAGGAAGAAAAAGATGATGCACATAACTGAAAAATCCTTCGCTGCTGTCGGGCCAGCCGCTCAATGGAAAAATGGAAATCATTTTAGAATTGGCAAACAACATCAGCAACAAAATCGCCAGCCAGAAAACAGGAATAATGTACAGCATCAATAAAATTCCCCTGATGATTTTTGAGATAATTTTTCTTTCATTCAACACCAAGTAAACAGATAATGGAATGCTGATAAAGAAAGCAAGCAGCATTGAAATGAAAACCAGAATGAACGAGCGAAAAAATCTTGGCCACAACAATTGCGAAACCTGCAATCCGGTTTCAGTTGACACACCAAAATCTCCTCTCAGAATTCCTTTATAATTTTTTCCATCGCTGTTATCGCCGAACAGCCAGCGGTGATATTGATTGTCGCCATAGAAGTGAATGACCGGAATAAATTTTTTCCATGAAGCATTTTTTTGAAGCAATTCCTTTTCTTCATGATTCATTTTCCAGATAGTATCCGGTTCGCTGAATGATGTAACACTGAAATAGAAAACAGGGGTTTGATTTTTTATTTTTTGATGAGAGAAATCACCGGACGAAATATTTTCCGATTGCATATCCATAAAATTCCCCTGCTGATTTCCGGATGCATTGATAAAAAAAACCAGCAACGAAACCACAAACAGCGCTGGCACCATCCAAAGCAATCGAGTGAGAATCCGGCGGCGCATTAATTACTCGGATTGATTTTTTTACAAAGTCCCAGCAGGGTTACTGTATTCAGAACCCTGCGTTCTGTTACATCCCGAGTCCCAGCAGGGTTACTGTAATCAGAACCCTGCGCTCTTAGCGCTATAAACGCAGGGTTCACTTCGTGTAACCCTGCTGAGACAGAAGGTGTCCAATCAGGGTTACTGTATTCAGAACCCTGCATCTCGAGTGTATCACTATACTTTATCATACTCCTGCCAGCGTCTTTGTTGCCAATGAACTAATGGAATTTTACCCGAATCCGGATTACCTGTTTCATAAAATAATGCTGAAGAGTGAGGATACTCATAAGGAACAGTTGCTAAATTCCATTTGGGTTGAATCGGATTGTTATGAATGTAATTCAGTTTTTGAATTATAAAATTTTCACTTGCACACCATTTCACATCAAATGAATTTTCAAACACACGATGTAGTTGATTTTTTTTCCTTTCAACTTCTGTAATTGCTTCGGACAATTCCACTAATCTTGAATGATTAAAAGTTGATTTATACTTTTCAACTATTTCATAAGCAAGAAATCTTTTCAGGTTTGAAACGAGTGATTTTAATTTTCCATTTTCTTCTTCATGAAATAGAATAAAGTGCAAATGGTTAGGCATGATAACATAAGCTGAAATCGTTTCTCCTTTCTCAATCAATTTTGTGAAATAATGATATATCCTGTCATAAAAATTTAATTCGCTGAACATCGGAATCCATTTGTAACAAGTAAAAGTGATGTAATAAAAACCTGTGAGGTTTTCAATCTCTGTTCTTGTGCTCATGAAACAAACTTAATCAATCATCTTTATCTATATCAAACGCAGGGTTCTGAATACAGTAACCCTGCTGGGACTTTGGTTTAAAATTTCCTTAACTCGTGACGGTATGAAATAAACGCAGGGTTCTGAATACCGTAACCCTGCTGAGAAATGATTGCATTGTAAGCATGTCTTTTATTTTATAAATGCCATTTAATTCGACTTAGAATACTTGCAATACTAATGAAACCTATAAATGTGAGTAATGAATAAACAATACCAATTATTGCCATTTGTTTATTTCTCCCAACATATTTTTTTTCGTAGTTATTTATTATCCGAACATAGTTTCCATTTTTCAAAAAATAAAATTTACATATTAGGTACCAACAAATAAAAATTCCAAAAAAAATTAATTTAAATAGAATATTTAAAACTGGCTTCTCAAGTGACCCAGGAGAGATAAAAAATTTAAATGGAAATGAAATTATCAAAGTATTAGTTGATAGAAGTATAGAATAAAAAGAAGAAGTTAAACTCTCATCTTTCACTCCGGAACGCTTTACCAAACGAAATATTCTGTAAAGACAATAAAAAAGCAATTCAAAAGTTTTTTTCATCTTTCTTAAAATTCTATTCAAGCAGGGTTACTGTAATCAGAACCCTGCCTCACCAAAACGCAGGGTTCTGATTACAGTAACCCTGCTGAGACATGGTTTTAAAATTTCAGACCACGCTTTGCAAATTCCTTTTGTGTTTTTTTATCAGAAGCAATTCCACTCTTTTTTGCTTTTTCAATCAACTCCGAAAATTTTGAATCGCGATACACTTCATTGCTCTTCACTTTTGAATAACTTGGTTTCACGATTTCTTGACTAACGATTCTCTTGCTCATCAATTACTCCGGTTGTTTTTTTTCGCTGAGCAATTCGAGTTGACCGAATAAAATGTACGGCTTATCGAAACACACAATGGCATTTGCCCAGCGCTTGT
>JAHEZG010000370.1:2974-3544 GCA_023251195.1 Chitinophagaceae bacterium
GCATTCGGGTCGAGCACCTGCGGTTGCAAATCAATTCCGGCTTTTGCATACACATCTTTCAGCATGAGCGCCATGTCCTGTATGACCGACGGACCGAGCGGAAAAATCAATTCCACTTTCAAATCCGTTTTCTTTCCGTTAATTATTTTATCTAAAATTTTATCGCCGTCCGAATCCTTCCAGCCCGCATCGCTCAATAATTTTTTTGCTTCATCAATGTTGAATGCATACGATTTCAAATCATCATTGTAAATATCTTTTTTCAACGGCGACACAATGCCCGACATGCGCAGCGCTTTATCGCTGAACAAATTCTGAATCATAAGGTCAACAGGTGTGAGCATAGCAAATGCCTTGCGCACATTCAGGTCTGAAAAAAAATCGGTGCGCTTGCTTTCCTGCGGCTTCAGGTTGAAACCGATGTATGAGAAATCGTAACTCGCCGTGTAACACGAATTATAATTTTTGGTGAACGACGAATCCTTCTGCAATTCCAGCAACACCTTCGATGGCAGCCAGAAGCTCGCATCAAATTCCTGGTTGCGCGCCGCCAGCAGAATCGCGTTTTCG
>JAHEZG010000058.1 GCA_023251195.1 Chitinophagaceae bacterium
ATTCACTTCTTATAAAATTATAATCGAATGCAACATTGTGAGCAACGAAAGTATTTCCATCTGTCATTTCCACAATCCGTTTTGCTACATCGCAAAACCTTGGTGCATCCTGAACCATGGTATCGCTTATACCTGTTAATCGTGTAATGTTCCATGGAATGCTCCGCTCAGGATTTAATAATGTGCTGAACTCATCAATCACTTTTACCCCATCGTGAACCACAATAGCTATTTCGGTAATGCGGTGATAGGGGGCATTGCCTCCCGTGGTTTCTATGTCGATGATGGAATACAATTTCGGATGCAGGTTGTTAGCTATTAGCTTTAATCTGTTAGCAGGTATCAAAAGCGCAAGTTATTTCATGCGACATTCAATACAAGTGAGTAATATCAACAACAGAGATTTAATAAATTATTTACATAAATCGCGCACAGCGCTGGGCGCGATCTGATGACCGAGGTCGGCTGCCTTTCTTAAATCATTGCAAGCCTCCCCTTTTCGCCCGAGGTTAAAATAAACAATGCCGCGATTGTAATACGGGTCGGCAAAATTCGGGTCAAGGTTTATTGACATTGTATAATCATCAAGTGCTCCTTGGTTATCGCCCATAGTTGACCGAACACTTCCACGATTGCTGTAGCCTGTTGCAAATTTCGGATCGAGATTTATTGCTTTATTCAGGTACTTCATTGCGGTATCATTAAATATCCGCTGTTGATTTTTATTTTTTAATCCTTGCTGCCAGAATATTAATCCAATGTTGCTCCAGGTATCTGTATTAACCGGGTTTAAGCTTAACGAATGCTTGTAGTCTTTCATGGCATTATCCAAATCACCGGCTTGTTTGTACAATACCCCCCGATTGTTGTAGGCAAGTGCCACTTCATTTCCTTTATTTATCACATCCGACCACAAGGTCATACCATCCTTCCATACTTGTGTTCTTTGATAAGTCATGTAACTATAAGTTGCTGTTATAACAACAACCAATCCCATAGAAATTGTTCGCATTGAAGTTTGCTTATAAAGTTCATGTATTCCGAAAGCAGCTAAAAGGAAAATACCAATTGAAGGTATGTAACTGTATCGATCAGCAATTATGGCCCCACCAACCGGAAGCAATTGAAGAACCAACGCAACTGTAATGGCATAAAAGCCAATGCTCAATAGAACTTTATTTGTTTTCTTAACTGAATAAAAAACTGCTGCAACTACAATGGCAAACAGCACCGGGTAACCATAATAAAAAGCAGGAATACTTTCTCCGGTTTTTGCTGGATAGGGATAATACGCACTAAGATTTATCGGAATAATTAATTTTAAAATATAAGTAACAAAACCATAGCAGGCAAAAACGATTCGCTGCGGAAAACTGAATACCGCATCCTGAATGGCTCCAAGTTCCTGTTGCGCTCTGATAGCTACAATTCCAAATAGTATGGCAAGAAGAAAGTAAGGAATTTTTTCGATGAAGATTTTCGCTTCAATTTTTCTTCCTATAAAATAATCGACCAGCAACAAAACTATTGCGAGCGAAACACCCATCCCTTTCGATAACAATGAACACAAAAAGAAAAGCAAACTATAAATCAGATACTTTCTGTTGAACTCATTTTTCAAATATTTTAAATACCAGAATAATGAAGCGAGAAAAAAACCGGTATACATCAAATCTTTTAGTTCGCTCACCCATGCAACAGACTCCACATGTATGGGGTGAATTCCGAATAACAAACTTACAACCACAGCAATTTCAAATACCCCTGTTAATTCAAGAATTACAAATAACACCAACGAAGTATTTATCAGATGCATGATGAGATTTACAGTGTGATAAGTAGCAGGTTCAAGTTGCACAAAAGAATAAATCCAGGTATACACCATCATTACCAACGGATGATAATTGCCCATCCAGTACGAAGTGAATAAAACTTTTAAATCAAAATGACGAATCATCTGATTGGTTTCGATGTAGCGATCATCATCGAGGTTAACAAAGCCGTTGCTTAAAGCAGGCCAGTATGAAATTAAAGTCAATACTAAAATTCCTGCCAGCGCCAGCCACAATTTCTGTTTCGAAACAACCGGTGCCGATTTTTTCTTTGCGTTCTGTTTTGAAACCTCTGCTTGACTCGGATTGTTTTTTTTCTTTTTGCTCATACTGTTTTATAAATGTAAAATTGATTGAACGAACATAAATAATGTGCATGTTTTATTTACATACTTCTCGCATTGAGTTTTCAGCATTTTTATCGCCAAGTGAAGCGGCTTGTTTTAAATCGTTGCAAGCCTCACCCATCCGGTTCAACTTTATATAAACCAGAGCCCGATTACTGAAGGCAATTGCCAACGATGGATTCAATGAAATTGCTTTTGTGTATTCATCAAGCGCATCGTTGAATTTAGAATTCACATCATAAATATTAGCGAGATTGATGTGTGCTTCAGCAATATTCGGATCAATTTTTATAGTCGTTAAAAAATCAGCACTTGCTTTTTCATAATCACCAATGGTATAGTATAAAATTCCGCGATTGTAATATGATTTCGGGTTCGATGGTTCCAATTGAATAACCCGGTTGTAATCATTCAATGCGTTATCATATTTTTTTAATGCAAGGTTCAGGTTTCCGCGATTGGTGAAAGCCTCTTTGTAATTTGGTGAAAGTGCAATGGCTTTATTAAAATCACTTTCTGCTTTTACAAGGTCACCATCGTTTTGATATAAGAGACCTCTATTGCCATAAGCCATTGGCACATCGCCTGAAGCAAGCATATCGTTGTACAAGGCCATGCTGTTTTTCCAAACCATTATTCGCTCACGGGCAACATAACAGTAGCCAATGGTCATGGCAATAAATAACCCGATGGCTACAAGTTTGAATTTGAAATTGCGATACAAGTAATTTAAACCTGTTGCAACCAACAGAAATAAACCGATGGACGGAATGTAAGAATACCGGTCGGCCATTGCTGCGCTGCCCACCGGAATTAACTGAAGAACAAGAACAATGGTGGCAATAAAAAAACTTGTTCCGAAAAGTATAGTTCTTGTTTTTTTGATGGAATAAATTACTGCTGCTGTTATTGCAAGTATCAAAATAATATTGAAGTAGTAAATTGCTGCAATGCTTTCACCTGCTTTAAATGGATACAGGTAGTAGGCACTTAATTGATAAGGTGCAATTAACTGAATGATGTAATTGATAAAACCATAAGCGGCTATCAGTATTCTTTCGCCGCCGGTGTAACTTAAATCGGGAATGGCACCGGTTGCCTGTTGTGCTTTAATTGCAATAATGCCAAACACTACAGAGAGTATTAAAAACGGAATTTTTTCTGCAATTGTTTTTGCGCTTACTTTTCTTTTAAAATAAAAATCGACCAGAATAATTACAATTGAAAGCGATGCTCCCATGCCTTTTGAAAAGAGTGAACACAAAAAGAAAAACAAGCTTAGCAAAAAATATTTTTTTAATGCCGGCTGCTTTGCATACTTCATATAATACAACAATGAAAGCAAGAAGAAACACGCATACATAAGGTCTTTTAGTTCACTGACCCAGGCAACTGATTCAGCATGCATGGGATGAATGCCAAAGAACAAACTCACTATCACTGCAATTTCAAAAACGCCGGTCAGTTCAATAATTAAAAACAAAACCAGCGAAGTATTAATCAGGTGAATGAACAAACTACTAAAATGATAGGCAAACGGACTCTCGTGGGCAACCGAATAAATTACTGAATACGCCAGCATAACAAACGGATGATAATTTCCCATCCAGTAAGTGGTAAATAAGTTTTTAAAACTGATGTGGTGTATGAGTGGATTATTTAAAACATACTGCGAATCATCCAACGAAACAAAATCGTTTTTTAACAACGGCCAGTAAATAACTAAACATAAAAGCAGAATACCGGATAATGCTATTGCAGTTTTTTTATCTGAAACATATACCTGATTTTTCTGCTGCTTTACTGAACCTGTTGACTGCTGAAAATCTTTTTTTTTCTTTTTGCTCACGGCAATAAAACTACTTGCGAAAAGTTATGTGTAAAGTGTGGTGCTAAATAATTATTCACGCATAAGATTTTGTTTTCCGGAAAGGATAAAATGGATTGTGAAAATATATATTCACAAAAATTCGTGCAAGTGAAAATACTTCTCACTCTTCACGGTTTGCTATATTTGATTGAGTCAGGAAAATATGGAAGACTAACAACAAAGGAAAAGTGCAGCATGGAAATTAGTAGATACACCGATACATAAAAAAGGGTAGCGAAATAAAAACGCAAAGTCTCCTTTCAGAAAGACACTGCTGGAACAGAATTTTATTTTTTATTCCAGACAAAGACGGATAGTTGTTGCTTTTTATTCCAAACGGTGCGCTTAACCAACTGAAACCCTGCATCAATAAATAAATGCTCGTGATCGGGTCGTTGATAGATAACTGAAATTTTGCGTGGATGTAATTCCAGACTTTTCATCAGGTTATTTATTACCTGTTTCATGGTTTTTTCTCCAAACGGATTAAAAAAGAAAACCACATTTATGCTGGAGGCAAAATTATAAACAGCCGCATCGGTGTTCAGTATTTCTAATTCGGTTTTTATATATTTTTTGCTGATAGCTTTTGCAACAAGATCCGCATAAACCAGCCCATGCTTATCGAGATCAATACCTGTTACTTTTTTAAAATTTAAACTTATAGCCGCACATAATATCTTACCATTTCCGCAACCAATATCTATGAAGTGCGAATCCGGCGGCAGAATACCAGCTTGTTTTATTCCACGAAAAAAAAGAAAGTAAGATCCGCTTACATTTCTGTTGCTGTCTTTCAATATCGAATTTTCATTTACCTCAGTCAGCACATCCTGAGTAGGCAAAGCAACAGCTAATTTTCTGTCGTAATAAAATTCAGTTATTAAAAAATTTAACGAATTAAAAACCCCCAGACGGTTTGTAGCTGCAATAAATCGTGTGGTAAAATCTGAAAAAAAATACCCGATTTTTTTTATCATGAAAATCAAATCTACTAAGAAAGAAGTGTAATAGAACCACACTGAAAAAAAAGAACAGATATTCATCTGAACTTTTAGCTCTTAATCTAATTTGACAGGTAAATAATTACAACGACCTCAATTGATTTTACTCGTTGTAAAAAGAATTTAGAAAATTACCTCCACCAATTTTCACATTAGGCGAGATTGTGTGAGCATATTAGTTTGAATTCAAGATTTATTGGCATAACTTTTTAATCATTGCTTCCGAATTTGCATCTCCCAATTTAGCAGCGCTACTGAAATCGCTGCAGGCCTCTTCTATTCTGTTTAACTTACTAAAAACCGATGCGCGATTTGCAAATGCATTAGCTAATGTATTATCCAATTGAATGGCCATTGAATAATCAGCAATGGCAGAATCATATTCTTCTTTTACAAAATAAATATTCGCCCGATTGCACCAAGCCTTTGCAAACCCGGGATCAATTTTAATTGCTTTGTTAAAATCAATTATTGCTTTTTCGTTATCTCCGGTTGCATAATAAATATTACCGCGGTTATAATAAGCAATAGAATTATCCGGACTTAATTGAATGGCGTTATTGTAATCAATCATTGCTTCATTGTTTTTTGAAAGAAAGGTTAACATTAATCCACGGTTATTATAAGCATCAGCATACTGCGGAAATAATTTTATTGCGTGGGTGTAGTCGGCAATTGCCTTTTCGGTTTGGCCTTCCGCCTCGAATAACAGGCCACGGTTGTAGTAAGCAATCGGAACTTCTCCTTTGTTTAACACATCATTGAGTAAACTCATTCCATTGTTCCAAACCTGTATCCGCTGATAAGAAAGAATAGTGTAGCTCAACAGCATCACACTAAAAATTACCATGGTTACAGTTTTATAAGTTGTGATTTTATAAAAATTAAATATTGTGAAAGCAACAATCAGAAAAAAACCAATAGATGGAATATAAGTGTAACGGTCGGCAATTACTGCCCCGCCTACCGGAATTAATTGCAACACCAGAAAAATGGTTGCTGCATAAAATGCAAATGCAAAAAAAAATGTTTTTGATTTTTTTACTGAATAAAAAACAACGCCAACCAAAACAATAACCATTACGGGAAATAAAAAATATAACACCGGCATAGCTTCACCGGGTTGAATGGGATATGGATAGTAGGCACTTAACCCAAACGGAATAATGAGCTTGACTAAGTAAATTATAAATCCATAGCAGGCAAAAACAATTCGTTGCTGCAAATCATACAAGCCGAATTGCTGTACAGCCAACTCCACTTTTTGAACATGAATGGCGAGCAACCCGAATGCGATGGATAAAATGAAGAACGGAATTTTTTCGACCAGTAATTTTATTTCCTTTTTTCTTCCGAGGTAAAAATCAATCAGCAACAACACGATGGAAAGCGAAACGCCCATACCTTTTGACAGTACTGAAAATAAAAAAAACAACAGACTCAGAAAAAAATATTTCCGTTTCAATCCCTGCTTCACATATTTTACATAACAGAATAATGATGCAAGAAAAAACACAGTGTACATCAGGTCTTTTAATTCACTGACCCAGGCAACCGATTCAACATGCATGGGATGAATGCCAAACAACACAGATACAATGCAGGCAATTTCAAAAACACCGGTAAGTTCAAAAATCAAAAACAAAACAAGTACTGTATTGAAAAGATGCAGGCCAAGGTTTACCGCATGATAGGCAAATGGTGTTTCGTGCGCTATTGAATAAATAAAAGTGTAAGCCAACATGACCAACGGATGATAATTTCCCATCCAGTAGGTGGTGAACAATTCTTTTAAATTGAATTGGTGAATGAGCGGATTGTTTAATACATAATGATCATCATCAAGCGTTACAAATCCATTGCGGAGCGAATTAAAATAAGTGATGAAGGTGAGCAACACAATAACGATTGCTGCAATTGTTAGTTTTCGATCCTTGCTCTCTTGCTCACCGGATTTATGTTGTGCAGGGTGAGATTTATTTTTTTTCTTATTCATTTCAGAGAACCAAATAACAAGGAATTTTTCAAAACCTGAAACATAAAAAAAGCAGGGTTATGATTACATTAACCCCGCTGGTACGAAAACCTGAATCTTAAAAAAGCAGGGTTATGATTACAGTAACCCTGCTGATAAACAAAAATCTATTTAATCATATCCATCATTACCTGCGATGCTTCATTCAGGTAAATATCTTTCTTCAATGATTTAAGCATTTCCTTATTTCGAGATGTGTAAGTTGAATCACTGTTGATGTGTTCAACATCGGCAGTGAGGTTGCTGATATCTAACCCGGTTAAAGTTTTTTCAAGCTCATCAAATTTTTTCTTTTCTTCTTTCTGTGCTGTTTGTTGTTGTCTGTACTTTTCCAGATTGAGTGAAGTCTTTGTATCATCCATATCCTTTTTCAGTTCCACCGCTTCTTCTTCAATTAAACTAAATGCCTTCTGATCTTCAATTCTTTTCTGGCTGTTGGCTTTTAATTTTGATAAGTCATAAGCAGGATGACTTTTAGTTATTGGTGTTGGTTTTATTTCGTCCCAAGGCAATGGAAAATCCTCCTGCTTCTCGCCATATTTTATTTTACTGTAGGCATCAGGTAAAATAATATCGGGAGTAACGCCAAGCAATTGTGTGGATGCTCCGCTCACTCTGTAAAATTTCTGCATGGTAATTTTTACAGATCCCAGTGGTTTCATGCTGCTATAAGTCGCATTCACCATGTCATCCATGTTGTACATGCGCTGCACAGTTCCCTTTCCAAATGATGTAGTGCTGCCGATGATTACACCACGATTATAATCCTGTATGGCAGCCACAAGAATTTCGGAAGCCGATGCGCTGTTTTCATTTACCATTACTTCAAACGGTCCATCAAAAGTTACTGATGGATTTTTATCGGTATAAAGAGTTGGCTCCGCATCGCGGCCTTTAACCTGAACAACTGCACCCTGCGGAATAAATAAACCTACCATATCAACCACACTCTCTAATGATCCTCCGCCATTGTCGCGTAAATCAAGTATCACTCCCTTTGCTCCTTCTGCTTTTAATTTATCCAGTTCGGTTTTAATATCTCTTGCACAGTCACGACCACCGGCTCCGCTGAAGTCGGCATAAAAACCGGGAAGTCTTATGTAACCAATCTTATTCTCATTGTTAATCATGAATGATTGAGCATAAGAATCTTCGAGCACAATCACATCGCGAATGAGGGTAATAATTTCAAAAGTTGCATCCGGTTTTTTTACGGTCAAGCGAACTTCAGTTCCTTTTTTACCTCTGATTAACTGAATGGCTTTGTCTAATCGCATTTCCGAAACATCAACCGGTTCGGCTGAACCCTGTGCAACTTTAACAATGATATCACCCGGTTTTAATTTTCCGTTTCTGTAAGAAGGACTTCCGGGTACAATGCTCGTTACTTTTATTTCATCGTCCTTCTGTTGAAGCTGTGCTCCTATTCCTTCCAGTTTTCCACTCATGGCAATATCAAAATTTGCTTTGTCGGCAGGCGGAAAAAATTCGGTATGCGGGTCTTGTACATTGGCAATGCAACTCACAAATAAATTAAACCGGTCTGTTCTGTCTAACTCCCCTAAATTTTTAAATGCATCATCAGTACTCTTTAAAACTTTCTTGCGCGCATCACTTTCAAGATCGCTGTCCGATTTTTTTGCAATGGCCGATGTATCTTCTTTTTCCTTTGCTTTATTCCTTGTATCAATCATATCACTCAAGCGAACCAACACCTGGTATTTTAACGACTTGCGCCACGCATCTTTTAATTCGGTTTCTGTTTTTGCAAAAGGAATTTTATCGCCATCGGTTTCTATAGTCTCATCATCAGTAAAACTGAATGGGTTTTCAAGTATAACTGAGTAGTATGCCTTTGCTTCGGCAAATCGTTTTTCATAAATGGAATTTGCTTTATCAAAAAAATCTAGTGAAGCGTCTTTGAGCTGGTCGTCAATTTTTTCTTTATACCTGCTCAGTTCGTCAATATCGGATTGCAGGAAAAATTTTTTACTGTTGTCCATTCGTTTAATGAACAAGTCGAAAATTTTTACTGAAAATTTATCGTCGATGTTTTGTGGATCGAAATGCTGGGTTTGAATTCCCTGCATTACCACTTCCATTATCAGTTGCTCCTTGGTTAGTTCAGCAGGTTTACGAAATAAACGGTATGAGGCAAAAACGCTGAGCAACAACAACATTGAAGCAACAAAAACAAACTGTGACCTGCGCATTTTATGGAAGAGTTTAATTAAAGTTTTGTTCATGCGGCAAATATATGTGCTGTTAATTGTTTAGCCATTAAACGAAAAACCTTGCTGAACATTATGCATGTTCATTAGCTGCAAATAAAAAACCCGCGTCTGAATCAGAAGCGGGTTTTAGATTTTAAATAAAAGGCAACTGCAAATTTATTGAAGTACCACTTTTGTATTATATGATTCGCGTTCGGTCACAACTTCAACCATGTAAACTCCTTTTGGTTGATCGGCAAGGTTTAATTTTTCATTGAGCTGACCGTTGAATTTGCCATATTGTTTTTCACTGATAATTCTTCCACTCACATCAGTAATGCGAATTAAAAAACTATTAGCGCTTGTTCCTGTAAACTGAATATTTAGTGTGCCTTCAGATGGATTTGGAAACACATCAATTTGAGAAGTAAATCTATTTACGCTTCCGGTATTGGAATTCGAAAATTGTTCCGGTTGAGTAATATTAAAGCTTGCTGTTACTGCGCATCCCGACTGATCAGAAATCATTACCGTGTACGCACCGCTTTTTAACTCTGTGCGGTCTTCGGCAGTTGAGCCATCGTTCCATAAATAAGTGTAAGGTGGATTGCCGCCTTCAACACGCATATCAATGGTGCCATCGTGGCCACCAAAAGAAGTTACATTGGTGTACTTGCTTTTCATTTGTGCATTTGCACCAATGACTAAAAGAAAAAGTACTGAAGTCAAAATTATTTTTTTCATAGTTGAATCATTTCTGCTGCCGAAGGTATTTCATTCAGTTAGTTCCAAAAAACAGATGAACGATTAATAGAGTTATTTCACCGATGCTTATTGCAGAATCCGTATCACACCCATTCCATAAGGTGGGAAAACCCATTCGCTTAATTTTTTTTGTTCTGATTTATCAGTTGGTGGTGTGTTGTAACTGTTGCGCGAAAAGCGAGTCCAGCCATAGCTGTCGGTCAATGCTCCTTTTAAATAATTGATGGTTGCATTGGAATTGGAAAAATTTAAATCCCGGTAACTGATCGAATCAATTTTATATTCATTTCCACTGTAATTCATCCAACTCAACACAAGGTCATTTGTGACTGAATCACGATAAGCATTCAATTCAAATTTAGCATCAGCATCAACTGTGCAGGATTGAAAAAAATACTTGCCCGAATAAATTTCATTTAAGTTTTTAAAAGCATACCAGGCTGTTCGCCGCACATTTTTTGAAGCAGCTTTTTCTTTATCGGCTTTCAGATTAATAACTCCATACTGATTATAAATTCCACCTGTGGCCAGGCTTTGAAAAACAGCCAGCTCCACCGGAAATTTATTTTGCATATTAAAATGATTGATAAAATTCAGGTACGAACCAATGTACAATGATTGATAAAGTGTATTTAAAAAATAACCGTTGGTGCTTCTGATAGCCAGGTTCCATTCGGTAATCCAGATTTTCGATTTCGGAAATATTTCACGGAAATAATCAAGCGACTGAACCAATACGCCACTTTTTGCAAAAGTTTTTTTCTCTTCAACAATGGCGCGCTGAAAAACAGAATCAACCGGTTGGTTAGGTATAATTTGTACGGGAGTGTAGGAGTGAATTACAACGGCGTCAAAAAAATGTGATTTGGAAAGTGCATCGTTCCACGCTTTAAAATATACGAACTCACCTGCAGCTGTTCCATCCAAATCACTCAATCGTGGATTTGGAGCTGCGCATGCTCCGATTTTAACAGTTGGGAAATATTTTTTAACAACACTAACAAATGTTTCGGCCTTTGAAATGTAACTTCCGGGATAAGGAAAAATGGCGCGATATATATTCAAATACATTTCGTCGCCAAGCTCCACTCCTGCCACTTCAATGTTATTATCCGTAAAAAAATTTAACTGATCAAGCAGCTCCTCCGGAGTTCCGGTTAAAATATTTGCAGTAATTAAAACTTTTGAATTCAGTTTTTGCGCAAGACGCAGAAAATCCTGTTGATACGAATGATTTAATCGCAATTGAGTTGCAAATACACCTTGTGCCTCCAATTGCTGGGCATACTGCAAATAAATACCTGCAATTTCATTTTTCTTTAATCCATATCCGTTTCCACTGGCGTGATAAAAATTGGCAAGCATGCCTCCTGGCCAACGCAATACTGCGGGGTTGATTTTTTTTACCTGATTGAAAAATGCTGAATCATCCGGTGTTTTAATTTCGGCAAATAAATTTTCAGTTGAAAATCCATATAAGTTATTATTAACCGGTTTTACGGCTGAAATGGTATCAATTTTTATTTTAATTGAAACTGCACTCGAAGATGTTTTAACCTCTGTCTGGCTAAAACTTTTAACTGAAATTAATCCCAGTAAAATAGTAAGTGATAAAAAATATTTATTCAAAATCAGTTTCCGTTTGTAATTCATTTTTCAGGTGCTTATTAATTTCAATACTCGCATTCAATTCAAATCCGATCAGCAAAACAAGTGAATTATAATAAAGCCACAGCATGATAACTATTAAAGTTCCGATGGAACCATAGAGCTTATTGTAATTACTGAATTTATTAATGAAGAATGAAAATCCCAATGAGGTAAGAATACTTAAAAATGTGGCAACCGTAGATCCAGCCGAAAAAAAACGAAACCGCCTATGCATGGCTGGCGCATAAAAATAAATCATGCTGATGCTGAAATAGAACAGCAGAATAATCACCAGCCATTTGATGGAAGCAAGAAAAAAGTAGGCACTGCTGCCGGTGGCGCCCATTTGATTCATCAGGTAGCGTGTAACAAATTCGCCGGCCACAATTAAAACTACTGAAAGTATAAGCAGCAGAAAAAGAAAAATGGTTATTTTAAAACTCACCAGCGTTTTCATCCAGAAATTCCGCTGACGAAAGGATGGATATACTTTATCAAAAGAATTTATCAATCCAATAACTCCACGACTGGTGTAATAAAGAGAAAGAATAATTCCGATTGACAACACACCTGTGCGCTGGTTATTTATAATGTCATAAATGGTGGTGTATATGGCCTGGTAGGCATTGTGCGGAAGAATTTGTTGCAGGCTGCTCATCAATGTATCGCGATAGGCCTGAATGGGTATATATGGAATGATGCTGAAAATTATCATCATGGCCGGAAACAATGACAGCATAAAACTAAAAGCTACAGCACCTGCCCTTACATTAATTGCATCGTGCTGAAATTCTTTAAACAGAAAACTGAATACATCATAAATACTTTGCTTATCGAATCCGGGTAGACTGTACAGCTTAGTTCGTTCAATAATTTTATCGCGGTATAATTTTATTAATTCTTTCAAAATTTAAATGGCGATTGAAAATTATTTTTCAGGTTAATGAATTCCTTTCTTATTTAAATATTGCTGGTACAATTTCGCATTCTTCTGGTGCTGCGAATAGTTATTTGCAAATTCATGATAATTGGGTTTAGACACGCTGGCGCAAAAATATAAATAATCAGTGTGTGCCGGTTGCAAAACTGATTCAATGCTTGCCACTGAAGGAGTGCAAATCGGGCCGGGTGGTAATCCTTGTTTACGATAAGTATTGTATGGTGAGTTTTTAGTTTCTTCTATATAAAAACCTGTTACCCGTTTAATGGTAAAATCACCCATCGCATATTTAATAGTTGGGTCGGCCTGCAAAAGCATTCCCTTCTTCAACCTGTTTAAGTAAACCGATGCAATGGCTGGCTTCTCATCATTCCGGTTGGTTTCCTCTTCCAGTATGGAGGCAAGCGTACAAACCTCTTTTACTGAAATACCTAATTGAGCGGCCTGTTGTTTTCGGTTATCATTCCAGAATAAATCATATTCCTTTTTCATGCGCTCTAAAAATTTTTCAGGTGAAGTGTTCCAGTAAAATTCATAAGTATTGGGTACGAAACAGCACAACACCGTTGATGGGGTAAATCCGTAAGCAGCAAGTGAAGCTTCATCGTTCAACAGTTCAGCAAAAACCTTTTCGTCAATTTCAAGTTTTGATGAAATGAAAACAGCCAATTCTTCCGGTGTTCTGAATTTATTTATAATAATTTTTAATGGAGTTTGCTTTCCACTTCGCAATAATTTCACCAATGCAAAATTGCTCATGCCGGGTTTCACCTCGTATCGTCCGGGTAAAATATGAGCCGGTAAATTCATTTGCTCGGCTACCCATCTGAAAGTTTCGGTATTCATTACCATTTTATTTTCCTTAATGATAGCAACCAGTTGGCTGAAAGTGCTTCCGGTTGGAACATACAGGTATCGCTTGTCTTCATTGCCAATAACATTTGGTGAATATATTTTCTGATAAAGCGATACTCCCATGCCTGCCAACGAAAAGAAAGCAAGTATGGCAAACGAAATCAGTATTTTTTTGAGCGAAGAATTTTTCTTCTTCTTATTCATGAAGCAATGTTATTGGTTCTATGGCAGCCGAAAAAGAAATTGCAAATCATTTTATCATCAAATTACTTTTCTTCTACCCATATTCTGTTTACCTGTTGCTGGTTTTCATTGATAAAATAAAAAAACCCCATCCATTTTCATGAACAGGGTTTACATTTTATTATTTCAATTTCGTTTATGACTCGGTAGTTGATGCGGCAACAGGAATGATATTGATGAACTGACGCTCCTTCGCTCTCATTTTAAATTCCACCTTACCTGATTCAACTGCAAAAATGGTGAAATCTTTTCC
>JAHEZG010000371.1 GCA_023251195.1 Chitinophagaceae bacterium
AAAAGAAAAAAAAACCGAACCCAAACAATCAAATGTGATAGACCGCGCAGAAAAGAGTTTGGAGAACTCAGATGAAATTGTAACCGAAACTTTGGCCCGCATTTTAACTGCCCAGAATAAGTATCAAAGTGCCATTTCGATGTACGAAAAGTTGAGTTTGAAATTACCACACAAATCACATTACTTTGCCGCCCTCATAAAAGAACTGAAAAACAAATTGTAATCATGTTAGAAGCTATTGTCATCATCATCATCATTGCCTGTGTACTGTTAATATTGGCGGTACTAATTCAAAACCCAAAAGGCGGAGGTTTAAGCCAGTCGTTTGGTGGATTTTCAAACCAAATGATGGGTGTTAAACGCACCACTGATTTTCTGGAAAAAACAACCTGGTCATTAATAGGTGGAATAGCCGTTTTAAGTCTGGTTACTATTTTCTTTATCAATCGGAATGGCTCAACATCAGCTGCTGAAAATCCATTAAAGGGATTAGCCCCAACTTCTACTCCGCTAAATCAGCAACAACAACAACCTGCAGCAAATCAAAATGCTGCACCGTTGCCGGTTGATTCAACCAAGTAATTTTTACTTCCCTAAATTATAGAGGTAACGAACCAGCGTTCGCTTTGCCACGGGTAAAAATGTTTCCATTAGCGGAAATTTTTCGTGACTTTCAATTACAAAAGTGCCGGGAGAATATATTTTCTTTTCGGTTTTTATAATTGTTGACTTCATATTCTCATAAGTGTTTGCAATACTTTTTGTGTAAGTGCAGATGTATTCCACTTTAATTCCCCTGTATAATTCAGTGCTGTTTTCAAAAAGTGCAATTTGATATTCGTACACTTTTGTTTGGCGGCTTCCTGTTCGTGCTAAAAATAAATAGCCGAATTCAGGATTTACCGGAACCAACCCAATTGGAAAAATCTGCAAATTATTTTCAACGGAAGCATATAATTCTCTCCCGTCATTCATGGTTGTTTGCAATTGCGGAATAGCGAATTCCAAAATGGTTTCCAGTTCTTCAATGCACTTATTTTCAATCATCAGTTTTTCGTATTGCAATTTGAAGTTTTCAAAATCAATTTTCGAAATCTGTTTTGGAAAAGCACTTGCAACAATTTCTTTATTCTCTTTCAATTGTTGCAGATTATGGTGATGCGAAATAATATCTGACAAGGTCGGATACAATTTCTTTTCGTCGAACTGCTTACTTACCTCCTGCAGATAATCAAGCAGTAAATATTTTTTATACTCAAAATCAATCCAACCTTCTGTAATCCAATTTGGGCTAAGATTTTTCATGACCGATGGTTTAAAAGTTTATACGGTTAAATCTGCATTAGTGTTTGCTTTTTTTCATTGTATAAAATTGAAGTTAATCAACAAACCAAAATGGTTTTGTATAGCGCCGATAATAAAGAGGTGGATAAAAGCAGGTTCTCGTTTTTAAAATTTACATCAATCAGCCGAGCAATTTTAACAGGTAGCGAATGCTGAATTCATCAATCAAAATTCATTTTACAAAATTATTTTTCATGAATAAAATAAGTGCACTCCTGCTTCTCATGCTTCCACATTTTTTTGATGTGAATGCTCAAAACAGAATTGATTCAGAGCAAACTGAAATTATTCAGTTCAGTGTTTTAACAAATACTGCTTCCCAAAAAATTGAAGGGATTCAATTTCTGCAATCAAAAATCATAAATGAAAAAATCAATATTGGTACGCATCCGATAAATGAAGAAGGAATTATTCAATTTGACATTACTGATGCTGAAGGTAAAATTCTTTACTCAGTAAAACATGATAATCCATGTTTTATCAATTATGAATATGCAAATGAAAAAGGTGAACTCGGTCGGTACAAAAAAACAGAACCGCAGGCAACTCTGCTGGTAAAATTTCCTGTTTTGAAAAATGCTTCTTCGATTAAAGTTTATCAAGTTGATACCGACGGAAAACAGATTTTGATTTCATCATTCACCTATCAAAACAATTCGTGGAAATGAAAAAAATAATTCTTCTCCTTTTGATTTTTATTTCGGGAAATATTTCTGCACAAACATTTCCGGTTACAACAATACTTTATAACGGTCCTTCAGCCAATCACATTGATTTGGTGTTTTTAGCTGATGGTTTCACTTCGGCAGAACTAACAAATTTTATTACACAGGTGAATACAATTACGACAACAATATTTAGCACCTCGCCTTACAACGCATATAAAAATTTATTTAATGTTTATGCTATTCAGGTTAATTCTTCAACATCAGGAATCATGCATCAGGTAACTGCGACTGATTGTGCCTCGGCTAGTCCAAATGTTCCACAATCAAGTACCATCTCCTATTTCGGAAGCAAATTCGATTATGGAAACATTCATCGGTTGGTTGTCGCAACAAATACAACAGCCATACAAAATGTTTTGCTCGCGAATTTTCCTGCCTACAATAAAGCAATTGTGGTTGCCAATTCAACATACTATGGTGGTTCAGGTGGAACATATCCGTGTTGTACAATTAACAATGCAAGTTCTGAAATAATTATTCATGAGCTCGGTCATTCTATTGCAAATCTGACTGATGAATATACTTCAGGTGGTTGTAGTACAATAGAGAAACCAAACTGCACCATGGAAACAAATCCAACTTTGATAAAATGGAAAGCATGGATTCCGGGTAGCATGCCCATACCAACTCCTTCCGCAACCAATTGCACTTCTGTTGGATTATATCTTGGTGCTAATTATTGCCCATCGACCTGGTATCGTCCAATGTGTAATTGTAAAATGTTAGCGTTGGGTCAACCATTCTGTAGTATTTGTAAGGAAGAATTGATTGTTTCTTTTTTAAACATGACGAATCTGGTGAATAGTTATTCGCCTGTAAATACTTCAACAATAAATATTGCAGCAGGTGGGTCACAAATTTTTGCTTCTACAATTATTCCAACAATTCCAAATACAATAAAATCACAATGGGTATTGGATGGTGCTGTAGTAAGTACCAATATTTTATCTTATACAGCAATCGGAAATAATTTAACTACAGGAAATCATATACTCACTTTTAATGCATGGGACACCACTTCAATGGTAAAAAAACTGGTTCCAACTAATTCTGTTTCGTGGACGATAAATAAAAGCGGAACTACTACTGTTGCACTTTCAGCTTTCAATCCTGTTTGTGTGAATGCCTCATCATTTACTTTAACAGGCGGGTCGCCAACCGGCGGAACCTATTCAGGAACCGGAGTGAGCGCCGGAATATTTAATCCGGCAATATCGGGAGTTGGAACTTTCACAATAACTTATACTTATAATTCCCAATCAGCATCACAAACCATTCAGGTGAAAGCATTGCCTGTTGTTTCGGTATCATCAGCGAGTCAAAGTATTTGTTCGGGAACTTCAACCACAATTACCGCAAGCGGAGCAACGACTTATTCATGGTCGCCATCAACAGCATTAAGTTCAACTTCAACAGCAAGTTCAACAGCTTCG
>JAHEZG010000372.1 GCA_023251195.1 Chitinophagaceae bacterium
AGCGGCGAAACTCTCCTGTGAAAGAAATTTCTTCATCCGAAAAATATTTTTTCAGCAACTGAAGCAGTAGTAAACTTTCTTCCTCCACTTCAGCATAGCGGAATTTGTTTTTGTGTTTCTGATAAAACTGAATGTTTTCTAAAACTGTTTTTTGTGTTTTCTCCCCAAAACCTTTCAATAACATTAATCTGTTTTCGAGGCAGGCGTATTTCAACTCATCAATGCTTTCTATTTCCAGTTCTTTCCAGATGGTTGAAACTTTTTTTGGACCAATGCCTTTTATGCTCATCATCTCCACTACACCTGAAGGAGTTTTTTCCAATAACTCATCCAATTGTTTTATATGTCCGGTTGAAAGAAGTGATTGAATTTTTTGTTTAATAGAAACTCCAAGTGTTGGAATCGCATCCATTTCTTCTGCAGTCATCTCACTCAGTTCGCCATTTACTTTGCTGATATTGTATGATGCCGATAAATATGATTTTGCTTTGAATGAATTTTCACCATGCAATTCCATTAACTTGCCAAGTAGTTCAAAAGCGGATTCTATTTCGGAGTTTGTAACCAGAAAAAAATTTGGCTACAAAAATAACGTCACTTACTTCGAAGTCAATCGCACAACCGGACAAATCATTTCTTCCATGCTCAAACCACCGTGCTGAAAAGTATTTCTGAAGTGATTGACATGATAATTATAGTTGTTCGGATAAACGAAAAATGTATCGGCCTTTGCAAATATGAAAGCGCTGCTAACATGCGGCTTAGGCAATTTTGCTTCAAGTGGATTGCGCACTTCAAAAACTTCACGAGGATTGTAATTGAGATTTCGCCCATGCTTATAACGAAGGTTGGTTGTGGTTTCTCTGTCGCCAATCACTTTCACAGGTTCTTTTACGCGAATGCTTCCATGGTCAGTGGAAATAATAATATTCACTTTTTTTTCAGCCAGCTTCATGAGTGCCTGATACAATGGTGAATGCTCGAACCAAGAAAGTGTGATGGAACGATACGAAGTTTCGTCATTTGCTAATTCTTTCAGCACTTGCATTTCAGTTCTTGCATGCGATAACAGATCAACGAAATTGTAAACGATAACATTGAATGGATTTTGCAACAGGTTGTGAATGTTGTCAACCATTTTTTGTCCGTCGGTTGAGTTGGTGATTTTTGTATAAGAGAATTTTATATCCTTCTTGCTTCTGATAATCAGGTCGCCGAGGAAATCCTGTTCATGTAAATTTTTTCCACCTTCATCTTCATCGTTCAACCAGTAATTTGGAAATTTCTTTTCAATATCCAGTGGAGTCATGCCTGCAAAAATTGCGTTACGACTATACTGCGTGCTGGTTGGCAGAATGGAATAATAAAAATCTTCAGTATTCACTCTGAAATTTTCACTCAGCAATGGTTGAATAATTTTCCATTGGTCGAATCGGAGATTATCAATGAGAATAAAAAAGGTTGGCGTTTCATCATTAATAAAAGGCAAAACTTTTTCGCGCATTAATGTATGTGAAAGTGTAGGCGCGGTTTCATCGGGTTTGTTCAGCCACTTGATATAATTTTTTGAAACGAATTTGCAGAACTCACTGTTGGCTTCACTCTTCTGCATGTTTAATACATCGCGCATGTCGTTGCTCTTCGATTTATCCAATTCAAGTTCCCAATAAATCAACTTGCGATATAAATCTCCCCACTCTTGCTGATTCAAACCATTGCTCATCTGCATCATGATTTGCTGAAATTCTTTCTGATAATCAGAAGTGGTTTTCGAGCTGATGAGCTGACGGCTGTCGAGAATTTTTTTCAGCGTCAATAAAATCTGATTGCTCTTAACAGGTTTAATAAGGTAGTCGCTAATTTGCGATCCAATGGCTTGTTCCATCAAATTCTCCTCTTCGTTCTTCGTAATCATTACAATCGGCAATGCAGGATGCAGTGCTTTTATTCGGGAAAGAGTTTCCAATCCGCTGAGCCCGGGCATTTGTTCATCCAGAAAAACCACATCAATAATCTGGTCTTTGCATTTTTCAATTGCATCAACGCCATTGCTGGCTTCAACGATATTGTATCCCTTTTCACTGAGAAAAAGGAGGTGAGGTTTTAATAATTCAATTTCATCGTCGCACCAAAGTATTGTGGCTAAGCTACTCATAGTATAATTACTTTTGCCTGCGAATTTAGTTGTTACAGTTGCTTCCATCATTAACTTTATTTTTGTTTCGTGAATAAAAGAAAAATCATCAACGACCCGGTTTACGGATTTATTACAATTCCTTCAGAAATAATTTTTGATATCATCGAACATCGTTGGTTTCAGCGACTCAGAAGGATTCAGCAATTGGGTTTAACAAGCCTCGTTTATCCGGGAGGAAATCATACACGGTTTCAGCATACTGTTGGAGCCATGCACCTGATGACTCAAGCGTTGGAGGTGCTTCGATCAAAAGGAATTTTAATTACTGAAGAAGAAGGCGAGGCAGTTGTAATTGCGATATTGATGCACGACATCGGTCACGGCCCATTTTCACACACGCTTGAAAAAACAATTGTGCAGGGAGTGAGTCATGAAGAATTATCTGCGCTGTTTATGGAGCGGTTGAATAAAGAATTCAAAGGAAAACTTTCATTAGCGATAAAAATTTTTCAGGATAAGTACAAGAAAAAATTTTTGCATCAGTTGGTGAGCGGACAATTGGATATGGACAGATTGGATTACCTGAACCGAGATAGTTTTTTTACCGGTGTAGCTGAAGGAGTAATTGGTTACGACCGCATTATTAAAATGCTTTCGGTTCACAAGGGAGAATTGGTGGTGGAAGCAAAAGGAATTTACAGCATCGAAAAATTTATTGTATCACGAAGATTGATGTACTGGCAGGTGTATTTGCATAAAACTGTTTTGGTTGCTGAGCAAATGTTGGTTCGCATTTTACAACGGGCAAGAGAATTAAGTATAAAAGGTTCTGAAATATTTGCATCACCCGCATTGCATTTTTTTATTTCAGGAAACATTACCACAAAAGATTTTTATAAAAATGATAATGTGTTTGAACAGTTTGCTTTATTGGATGACACCGATGTGATGAATGCAATAAAAGTTTGGCAGACACACGATGATAAAGTTCTCTCGTATCTTAGTAAATGTTTAATCAACCGGAAATTATTTCACATTGAATTGCAGCCGCATCCATTCACTCAAAATAAAATTGAAACACTGCAAAGGAAAATTGCAAAGAAATTCGGGATAGAAAAAGAAGAGTTGCAATACTTATTGATTGAAGAATCAACAAGCAACAATGCGTACAGCCGCAAGGGTGATGCAATTAAAATTTTATTGAAGGATGGAAAAGTGAAAGACATTGCCGAAGCATCAGACCAATTGAATATTTCTGTTCTGTCGGAACCGGTTGTTAAATATTATATGTGCTGGCCAAAAGAGATAATATAGATATGATTTTTCAATCTGCTTTCATTTAGCTTTTAAAAAATTATTT
>JAHEZG010000373.1 GCA_023251195.1 Chitinophagaceae bacterium
AAATGGAATATTCACTTCAACTGTTTCATGTCCGCCTGCAATTTCACGGTTGAGTGTTGCAGTGTTTCCGTTTAATTCTAAACTTGATGCAAGTGATACAAAACCCCAATCCAATAAGCCGGCAATCATACCACCAACTTCGGAACCGTTGTAGTCAATGGTTTCTTTTCCGCATAATACAATGTCATAAGAATTTGCTTTTACATATTCAGCAATTTGCTTTGCCACAAACATGGCATCAACCGGTTCTGCATCAATACGCACTGCATCGTCAGCACCAATGGCCAAGGCTTTGCGAATAATAGCATCGGTATCTGCTGCGCCAACATTAATAACTGTAACTGTGCCTCCAAGTTTTTCTTTTAATTCCAATGCGCGAACTAGTGCATACCACTCATCATACGGGTTAACGATGAACACAACTTTATCGTTATTGAATTTTGTATTGTTGTCGGTGAAGGCAATTTTGGTAGTGGTATCGGGAGCTTTACTTATACAAACTAAAAACTTCATGAGTGATTTGTTAATTGCTGCAAGTGAAAACAGCTTTTATGAGGGGCGTAAAATTAACTGAAAAGTGTTCTTGGCAAAATGAAATTTAGTTGCAGAAA
The DNA here is from genome assembly GCA_023251195.1 of Chitinophagaceae bacterium. Lineage (GTDB taxonomy): Bacteria > Bacteroidota > Bacteroidia > Chitinophagales > UBA10324 > UBA10324. Next base: position 612 of record JAHEZG010000373.1, read on the forward strand.
ACGCCGAATAAAAAAACTAAATTTTTAAAAAAATCAATCAACAGTTTTTCTTTTTCCTTCTAATTTTCAGATAGAAAATTAATTATCAGCGATACATTGTTTCTTTAACTACTTTCATAAGATCAGCTGCCGAAGGCATAAATGCATCAACAAATGTGGGAGCATAACCAAGCGAAACATCCTGCGTGGTAACTCTTCTGATAGGAGCATCCAGATAATCAAATGCATCCTTTTGAACCCGATAAGTTATTTCGGTACTCACACTTCCAAACGGCCAGGCTTCTTCTAAAATAACCAATCTGTTCGTTTTCATTACTGATTTAATAATCGTGTCGTGATCGAGTGGTCGAATGGTTCTTAAATCTATTACCTCAGCTTCTATTCCTTCTTTTGCTAATTCATCTGCTGCTTCAAGTGCAACCTTCATCATTTTGTTAAAGGAAACAATGGTTACATCATTTCCGTCGCGCACTACATTAGCCAAACCTATCGGAATGAAATATTCTTCTTCAGGCACTTCACCCAATTCGCCATAACTGACTTCCGATTCAAAAAAACAAACCGGATCATTATCTCTGATTGCTGATTTTAATAAACCTTTTGCATCATATGCATTTGAAACTGAAATAACTTTTAATCCAGGCACATTTGCCATCCAGCTTTCGAAAGCCTGCGAATGTTGAGCCCCCAATTGTCCGGCAGCTGCACTTGGTCCACGAAAAACTATCGGGCAATTAAATTGACCGCCTGTCATACTCAACATTTTTGCTGCACCATTTACAATCTGATCAAAAGCAAGAACTGCAAAATTCCAGGTCATAAACTCAACAATCGGGCGAGTGCCATTCATTGCCGCTCCAACTGCAATACCCGCAAAGCCCAGTTCTGAAATAGGTGTATCAATTATTCGTTTGGCACCGAATTCTTCAAGCATTCCCTGACTAACTTTATAAGCGCCATTGTACTCTGCAACCTCCTCTCCCATTAAAAAAACATTTGGGTCGCGGCGCATTTCTTCATTCATTGCTTCGCGAAGTGCCTGCCTGATCGGGATTTTTCGTATTGCCATTTTATTTTTTTTGCGGATGGCAAACCTAAATGATTCAGTTTAAAAAATACATACTAATTATTGTATCAATTATCTTACGAAAATATATTTTACAACATCGATTTAAAATAAAATTGTTTTATTCACTCAATGATTTCGAAAGAAAAGAAAATAGAAATTGCTATTGCCATTTTACTTGCAATTATTTGTGGCTTTCCGATTTTTATGCATTTAACCACACCGGCAATCCGATTGTTTGATGAATCGCGACTGGCTTTAAGCGCTATTGAAACAGCGGAGAATGGGAATTGGCTGGTTGTCAATTACCTGGGCTCACCTGATATGTGGAGCACTAAACCGCCTCTCATGATTTTACTGCAGGCATTTTGTATTAAGCTTTTTGGTATCAATGAATTTTCAATTCGGTTTCCGGCAGCGCTTTCTGCTTTACTGATATGTGCTGTTGTTTATTTATTTTTCAAATACTACTTGAAACAAACCTGGATGGGATTTATTTCAGTCTTGCTATTAATTACAAGTTCAGCTTTTGTTCATGAACACTTGTTCAGAACAGGCGATTATGATTCGCTGCTAACGCTGCTTACTTTAAGTTTTTTATTATTCTTTTTTGTATACATTGAAAATATACATAGTCAATCGAACCAAAAGTATTTGCTTTATTTTTTTATTGCGCTCACGCTTTCCGTTTTGTGCAAAGGAATTCAAGGCCTGTTGTTTCTTCCTTCTGTTTTGATTTATACTTTGATTCAAAAGAAAGCGCTTGTTATTCTAAAGCAAAAATATTTTTATATCGGAATGATTCTTTTTCTGACCGTTGGAATTGGTTATTACTTTTTGAGAGAATTCTTTAATCCCGGTTATTTAACCGCTGTTTGGAACAATGAAATGGGCGGTAGATTTAATGAAGTAATAGAAACACATAAGGGCGCCTTCTCTTATTATTTCTTATATCTGATTAATGAGGATTTTAAAGAGTGGTACTTGCTGGTTCCCTGCGGAATTTTAATTGGTTTATTAAACACAAATACAAAAATCAGGAACCTTACTTTTTTTATTTCAATTGCATCGTTGCAATATTTATTTGCAATTTCCTTCGCACAAACAAAATTATGGTGGTACGAAGCTCCTTTACTTCCGTTACTTGCAATGCTTGCCGCACTATTTATCAGTTGGTTATTCGAGAGCTTAAAGAAATCAACGCTTTTACAATTGAATTTAGTTTTACCGGTTTCTGCATTTATTTTTTTGTTTTTGCTGTTCATAAATCCTTATACAATTTCAATAAAAAAAGTTTTCCTGAATGAAGAAGACCCGTGGGCTGTGCCTTTTTATGAAATTCCAAATTACCTGCGCCAAGCAATGAATAAGGATATTAATCTGGATGGTAATAAAATTATTTATTCCGACTGGCCCTCTTCCATTTTATTTTATAAAGAAATGCTTGATGAAAAAAATCAGGTTGTGAATATCGAAGGCATTTCAACAATAAATGTTGGTGATAAATTAATTGTTCAGGCGCGCGAAAATTATTTAGTCATTGATTCGTTGTTCAACATTAAAAATATTGATGAATATAAAAATGTAAAACACATTGAAATTTTATCGCGGAAATAAAATCGTTCCCGAATAAAATTCTGATAACCTCAAAAATCATTTCGCTTTCATTGTTCTCATTTCAAAATCGAGGGGTAAAAAATTATCAGGTGTTTGGAGTAACTGAATAATTGAATTCGCAATATCTTTCGGATCAATCATATCTTCTGCTCTCATTGTATTAGTAAAGTTATTGAAGAAATCGGTGT
>JAHEZG010000374.1 GCA_023251195.1 Chitinophagaceae bacterium
ATATTATCTGAAAAACGATTCGCAGTTGCTAAATCCATTTTACCATCATTGTTAAAATCTGCACTCACTACCGATTCAGCACCTGTGTCTGTCGGGTAAGGTGTAACAGTTCCGAAACCGCCTGTTCCATTGCCGATTAATATCCATGCATTATCGCCGCCTGCCATTGCCAGATCAATGATTGTGTCATTGTTAAAATATCCAGAGATGATTGATTTGTATGGATGACCTGTTCCGAAATCAGTTGCAGCTCCGAAATTACCAGTACCGTCACCCAAAGCAATTATTACTTTGTATTGTGTTGCGATTGCTAAATCGGCGTTGCCATCGTTATTAAAATCTGCACTCGTAACTGCATAAGGGGAATTTGCACTCACTCCACTGCCTGTTGCGAATGCCCCTGCACCATCGCCTGTATATGCGCTCGCAGTCCACGGACCTGCGTTGGCAGTTGCAAGATCAACAATAGTATCGTTGTTAAAGTCGGCTGCACAAATTGAAACTGCAAGAAAGCCTGCAGGATATTCTGTTTCTGTTCCGAAAATACCTGCTCCATTTCCTAACAGGATGGAAATGGTTCCCGATTTATTTGCAACCGCAATATCCATTTTGCCATCACCATTAAAATCAGCATGGCACAATGAAGTTGGATTATTGCCAACAGCATAAGCAGTTGATGAAGTGAAGCACATTTGTGCATTTGCATTTAAAGTGTAACAGAGGGAAATTAAAATGAACAGATTTATTTTCATGATCGAAAAATTATTAAGATGCAATTTCAATTTAATTATTAGTGAAATCTCATAGAGTTTATAAAAATCATTACCTACTCAAAAATATTTTCAGCGTTATAGAAAAAGTTATTGTTCACATTTGTGATTGCACATTATGAAAAAAATTAACAGCCTAATTATTGGTCAAGGAATAGCAGGAACCATGGTTGCATTTCTATTGCAACAAAAAGGTTTGTCAGTAATGGTTATTGATGCCGGTAAAAAAAATACAGCAAGCAGAATTGCAGCAGGCATGTTTTCAACCATCAGCGGAAAAAGAAAAATCTTTGATGAAAATCTTTTCGAGAAACAAAAATTCGCCCTTGAATCTTACAGACAACTAGAAAAATTGTTAGCGAAGAATTTTTTATACGAAGAAAATATTCATCACCTTTTTCATTCCGGCTTCGAAAAAACTGAAACACTTGAACGAATGCATGATGAAAATTTCAGTGGCCAAACAGAATTGAATACTTCACCGATTGAATATATAAAACAAGAACATGGAGCAATTGAAATAAAAAATTCCGGGTGGATTGATTGCGAATTGATGTTGAATTCTTATCGAAATTACTTATCGGCGAGCCATTGCTTTTCGCTTGCCGATTTTAAATATGATGAACTTGAAATCAAGAAAGAAGTTTTTTGTTACGAGAATTTCGAAGCCATTAATATTATTTTTTGTGAAGGGTATCAGCAACTAAAAAACCCTTTCTTTGAAAATGAAAATATAATTCCGTGTAAAGGAGATATGCTTACTCTGAAATATGCCAATCATGGAAACATAAAAATTCTGAAACGAAATGGTTGCTTCTTAATACCAACGAATGATGAAACTGTTAAAGCAGGTTCAACTTATTTATGGAATAACGATAATGAGCAATTGCTTCCATCCGGAAGAACTGAAATTAAAAATAAAGTCAACGATATTTTATCCGATGATTTTGAAATCATCAATCATCAAACTGCAATCAGACCAACTACTAAAAATCGCGAAGTAATTGCCAAGCGGCATTCTGAACATAAAAATATGTTTATGCTAAATGGTCTTGGAACAAAAGGAATTATACAAGCACCCTATTATGCAAAATATATTTCGGAGCTGCTATCTGTGTTGAAATAAATACATCTCAAAAATAAATTGCTGAATAAAATTAGTTTTTCTGAAAAAGTGAATCAACAAATTCCTCCTTATTGAATACTTGTAATTGATCCATCTTCTCTCCTACTCCAATGTATTTTACAGGAATTTTAAACTGGTCGGCAATGCCTATAACTACTCCTCCTTTTGCAGTGCCATCTAATTTAGTAAGTGCAATGGCCGTAACTTCTGTTGCCTGCATGAATTGCTTTGTCTGTTCAATAGCATTTTGACCAGTAGAAGCATCAAGCACTAACAAAACTTCGTGTGGTGCATCGGGAATAATTTTTTGCATAACGCGCTTGATTTTAGTAAGCTCGTTCATCAGATTTACTTTATTATGCAATCGACCTGCAGTATCAATAATAATTATATCAGTATTACTTGCTGCGCCGGACTGTACCGTATCAAATGCAACTGCTGCAGTGTCTGAACCTTGTACTTGCTTCACAATTGGCACCTGAACTCTATCGGCCCATATTCCTAATTGTTCAATCGCAGCTGCACGAAATGTATCGGCTGCTCCAAGCAAAACTGATTTTCCTGATTGTTTAAACTGATGCGCCAATTTTCCAATGGTGGTTGTTTTGCCTACACCATTTACACCCACTACCATAATCACATATGGTTTTTGGGTGATACCATCGATGAAACTGTTCAGGTCTTTTGTGTTATTCTCCGAAAGTATATTTCTGATTTCTTCTTTCAGTATATTATTCAAGTCATCAGCACCCAGGTATTTATCCTTTGCAACACGCGCTTCCAAACGGTCAATAATTTTTACTGTAGTTGCAACACCAACATCTGAAGCAACAAGTGCTTCTTCAATTTCGTCAAGTGTTTCATCATCAACTTTTGATTTACCAGCAACTGCCTTCGTAATTTTTGTAAAAAAATTCTCACGGGTTTTTTGCAACCCATCACTTAGGTCCTGCTTTTTTTCCTTTGTAAAAAATGAAAACAATCCCATATTCGGTTATACAAAAAAAGCTTCTCCATCCGAAGAAAGAGAAGCTTTATGATTTAAAAAACTTCTATAGCTTACTTACCAGCTAAATATTCTTTCACTTTGTCTTTGTGCACCATTCTTTCTTTGTACACATAAGCACCTGTTTTTTCGGAGCGTTCAGAAACGATTACGCGCACATACGCTTTTGAAGCAGCAGATTGTGCAGCATCTTTCTGTGTCTTCGCATTCTTGGAGGTTTTACCTGCGTCTTTTGCCATGACTGTTGTTATTTAATTTCTTTATGTAATGTGTATCGTTTCAAAGTAGCGTTGAATTTTTTCAACTCTAATCTTTCGGGCGTTGTCTTTTTATTCTTAGTGGTAATGTAACGCGATGTTCCTGCCTGACCACTGGTCTTGTGCTCGGTACACTCTAAAATCACCTGAACTCGTACTTCTTTCTTTGCCATTGTTGAGCAATTTTATTGCTGATTGTAAATTAATTTAAAGACTTACTTTATGTTTTGCTCTCATCTCTTTCAATACTGAAGAAATACCATTCTTAGTTATTGTGCGCACAGCGGAGGTGGTGATTTTAAGAGTAATCCACTTACCTT